>JAHRFV010000073.1 GCA_019084435.1 Dethiosulfatibacter sp. | reverse complement strand
GATTTGCTCAGTAGTCATAGCAAGATTGGCTAAAGCAGATTGATAGGCCGCATTAGCTTGATCTACCTGGTTTTGTATGTTACTTTTATCTAATTTAAATAAAACATCATCTTTGTCTACAAGATCTCCCACTGACACGTAGACCTCCTCCACTTCTGCTATTAGTGTAGGTAACACGTAAGCATCATTGCCTGGATAAGCTCTGCCAGTGAAGTTATTCTCAATATATAACTGAGACCGCTGCAAAACTTCTATTTCAACAGCGATAAAACTTTCCTCCGTTTCATCTGTTGTCTGATCGGTTGAACATGCTGTAAAAGCAACAACCAACAAAATTAATAATAATACTATTCCAAGTCTGTTTTTCAAAATATACCTCCGTCGTATTCGTTCCGACCGACCAGTCGGTTCCTAAATCATAGCATAATATCCATCACAATTCAATCGAATTAATTCGCATTTAAGAAGTGATTAATTGATCATGAAACCATCATGATTTTTAGTTTTATTATAAATTTGAACTAATTATATTGTTTTTTCATAGATAAATGATAAAATATATATGCACAATAAAATAAAATTCCAAGGAGGTAGCATATATGGAAAAATTATTAAAATGTTCAGTTTGTGGATATGTAACAGAGGAGAGTAAATTAGGGGATAAATGCCCTAAGTGTGGTGCACCCAGAGAGAAGTTTGAATTATTGAGTGATGAGGCAACAAATAAAATTATCAACTCCGACAGAACAAACGATATTCACATGGATATCATAAATCTTTGTATGGCAATCGAAGAACTGGCAGATGAAGGAGTAGAATTGGATCTGGATCCACCATGCGTCGACATTTTCAAAAAAGCACAAGACATGGCGTGGCAACTAAAGCAGATGTGCAAGGCTGAAATTGCCGGACACGTTGGCAAAGGCAAATGGTAATTTGAACAAAAAAGCGTAGAGTGCGGATATCCGCACTCTATTTTTTATGCCTGATATGGGAGGCTAATTCCTTATCCAGAAAATAACCCATCATGGTTCTGATAACAACAATGCCAGCCAGTATGATTAAATCCTCATATGTTCTATTGGAGATTGATTCTATAACATCTGCTACGATCAGGATTTCAAGAGCGAGTAATATGTATGAGCCCAGATTGACCCGTAGTTCCTCTCTGTCATCATAACAGATGAATCTTTCTTTCCTTCTCAACTCTGAATAAACAAGTTTCACAAAAGCAACAATAACGCCATAGACCATAATAACCATAGCCAGAAGTGCCATGATAACAGATAAATTGTGTAATAATTCGTGTGGATATTCTAGCATGATTCCTCCTAAAGTTCTGCAATTTCAAGTATTATCATAAAAATGACGAGAATAGCTGAAAAAGGTAATGTATATCTGAATGGATTTCCTTTCATAGAATCAAACATTGACAGACTACTATATTTATCTTCAGTAATCAGCCTTTTCTTTTTCCAATCACTGTAAAAAGCAGCATATATACCTGATCCTATGATAATACCAATCATTCCGCCAATTAAACCATCGAGATATCCATTTCCAACAGCTGCTGCTATGGTCCCAGGACAATAACCAAGGGTAGCAAATCCAACACCGAAAATAAGACCTCCAATAATAGAATTCTTTATTGATCCTGGCTTAACTTGAATCTTGACCATGCCCTTAGGATACAGATAACTGATTCCAAGCATCGTTACTATAACTGCAGAAAGCATGATTTTAAGGACGGTGAAATCAGTTAATCTCAATTGTGCCAAAATAATGTCATATTTGGAAACTCCACCTTTGTGAAGGAGAAATCCAAAGACAATACCCATCAACAATCCTAAAAACAATTGCATATTTTTATTTTCATGTAGTTTAGTCATC
The DNA here is from genome assembly GCA_019084435.1 of Dethiosulfatibacter sp. The sequence continues at coordinate 8,579 of JAHRFV010000073.1, read as the reverse complement.
TCTCATTTCACCTCCTAAAATCCATAAATCAGAAAAGCTGTTGCGATACCACCAATGAAGAAAAAAATTGAAGCTACCCAGCTGAGAACTGACAACTGACTTGTCCCACTGATACCATGACCACTTGTACATCCTCCAGCCCATCTCGAACCGATTCCCAGCACTATACCACCAAACACAGCTATTATAAATCTGACAAAGAAACTATTGGATATTTCATTGGCCCACATGTTTGGTACCAGTACCAGACTAAAATCATTCGACAATGCCGCTGAAATGAATGCTCCAATGATGATGCCCACAACCAGCATAAATCCCCAATCAATGTTAATTGCATTCTGTAAATAAAACTCGTTTTTCTTAACATATTCCTTGTCAAAAAAATTTCTTACCATACCGCTAGCTTTCGCGTAACTGGTTGATGCACCTAAAACCTTATCAGAAAGAAGCATGGCAACCAAGTTCAGTGCACCTATCAAAATACCAACAATGTATGGGGACCACTGTACCATAGTAAAAATTCTCATAAGAACCTCCTTTTAACCCATATAAGCCTGGTAACCCTGCATACCGCCTGACAAATTCATAACTTCCTTGAATCCTTTTTGTTTCAATATGCTGATTCCAAGACTCGATCTGACACCTGAATTACATATGATGACTATTCTCTTACCCTTATCTAATTCTACATACCTTTTTCTTAAATCAGGTGAAGGAATATTAATGGAATTCTCTATATGTCCTTCATCAAATGCCAATTTATCTCTACCATCAATCATTAAGATATCATCTTCATTCTTGATTTTCTCGTACTCTTCAGGACTTATTTGCTTGACATAGCTGACCGGCAATCCCAACGCAGCCCAATTATGCAATCCTCCCTCTAAAAATCCGATCGTATTGTCCATTCCGACCCTTTGCATCCATAACATCGCTTCTTTTGCAGTTTCAAGGGTTTCAGCGACCAATAGAATATCTTTTTCAGGTGGTAGCACCCAGCCTGCAAAGGTAGGTAGGTTTCCTGTGCTGTCGAGATTATAGGCATTGGGAATATGCAATCCTCCAAATGCATGATAACTCCTGACATCAACGACAATCACACTTTCACTTTCACTCGCTTTCAGAAACTCCTCCGGCTTCAGAATCTGCATCTGGGGAAGTTTGCTGATAGGTGTTGGTCCTAAAGCATTGATTTTGCTGCTCCTGGAAAAATGATCCGGTGCTCCAGGCATATTCTCCGTCAAAGCTTTGATGAAAAGATCCATGTTTTTCACTTGAAGTATAGGGTTATATTTTCTCTCGTATCCGATTGTTGTCATATATTTGGCGCCCATTGATTTCCCACAGAGAGATCCTGCACCATGAGCAGGATAAACCTCACAAAAATCAGGCAGACTCATCAACTTATTGAACAAGCTATCGTAAAGTTTTCTGGCCAACTCATCTGCGCGATTAGGAAACAAATCCGGTCTTCCCACATCTCCAACAAATAGGGTGTCTCCTACAAATACGCCAATCGGATCGCCACCTCTACCGGTATCTGTAACAATATAACTGATGTGCTCGGGAGTATGTCCTGGCGTCTCTATGACATTTATTTTCATATCCTCAATATAGAACTCGTCCCCCTCTTCAACGCCAACATGATGAAAGACAGCTTCCGCCGATTTTGGCATATATATTTTCGCCCCTGTTTTTTCCGCTAATTCTATATGTCCCGAGACAAAATCAGCATGGAGATGCGTCTCGAGAATATGCGTGATTCTCAGACCTCTTTTTTTTGCTTCTTCAAGATATTCATCAACATCTCTACTGGGATCCACCACAGCACAAATCTTCTCACCCATCAGCATATAGGAGCTGTGAGCTATCTTCTCGATAAAATAATGCTTTAAAATCATGTTATTATCCTCCCCTTTTTTATATGTAGATAAAGTATATCATAAATACCGCCACTACCAAGAATAATATGGACATTATACCTCCGGCTTTAAAATAATCGGCATTTTTATAGCCGCCGGCATTCATTAGAAAGGCATTTACCTGGTGTGTCGGTAGTATAAATGAGTTTGATGCGCATATTGCTACCAACAAAGCAAGTCCTCTCGGATCAATACTCAAATTATCTCCCATGATGATTACCAATGGTACTAAAAGTACAGTTGCTGCAACATTTGACATAAATAATGAGAATAATGTGGCCAATAATCCGATAATAAACAAAATAGGAATAGTGCGCCATTGGTCAATCACCAGCAGTATTTGATTAGCTGTCAGTCTTGCGGCGCCACTTTTATCAAAGGCGATCCCAAGAGGAATGAGTCCTGCTAACAAGAAAACGGTCTTCCAATCAATGGCCTGGTAAAACTCATCCTTCGGTATAACGCCCAATAGTACCATCAAAAAAGCTCCTGTAAAAAAGCTCAGAGATAGTCTAACACCTATCAATATTAGAACAAGTGAAAAAACCAGGGAAAAAACAGCCTGTTTGCTTTTATCGACATTAGAATCAAACTCTTTAGATGTGATATCTGTTACCACAACAAGATCCCGTGAACCTTTTATTTTCTTGATATCTTCCCATCTGCCAAACACTATCATTTCCTGACCTGGCTCTAATGGTTCCTGGAAAAAATCCAGCTTCTCACCTTCTCTATTGATAAATATGATAGGCTCTATATTTAGATTTTTCCGAAAAGCGATGTCACATAAGCTTTTACCTTTGTAATCTGATTTTGGTGGAACTATTAATTCCGCAAATCCAGCGTATTCTTCGTTTTTGATTTCTAAAAAAACATCCACATCAGACTTAACATGAAGATTGAAGTCTTGAGCGAAACTTTTAACGCTTTCTTCTAATCCAAGTATCGCTAGTACTTGACCTGTTTGAAATCGTGTTTTTCTCCACGGCGCGTATACAGTACTTCCTAATTCGTTCAGAGCTAATATATGAAGGTTATATTTATTCCAAAAGTCTATCTCTTCTATTGATTTTTCTATAAGCGTACTTTCCTTTGAAACAGTTATTTCATAAACATTATTCGGTAGGCTAAAGGTTTCTCTCAAAAACGATTGATGAGTTTGTTTGTCTTCCTGTTTGGGATTTGGCAGTAAAACATTGCCAAATAAATAAAAACAAAGTATGCCGCTAAACAACAATGCTGCTCCAATGGGGGTAACGCTGAATAGATTGAATCTCTCCAAATCTGCTTGTCCTATAAGATCATTAAGAACGATTAAGGGACCTGATGCTACCATCGTTAAAGTCCCTCCCAAAATAGCAGCAAATCCCATCGGCATAATCAGTTTTGAGACGTTTATGCCTGTTCTCTTTGATATTCTTCTGATAGCAGGCAAGAATAACGCTGCTGCGCCAATGTTTTGCATGAAAGCTGACACCAACCCCACTGTTGAAGTTATGAAAACAAGAATTTTTTTTTCGTTATGTCCAGCAACATTGATAATTCCTTTAGAAATAGATTTCATGACACCGGATTTTTCAATACCATAACCAATAATCATCACCGCCATAACAGATATGACCGCGTTACTGGCAAAACCTGAGAATGCTTCATTTACAGTTATTATACCTGCCCATGGCAACAATAGCATAATAAGAACAGCAACCAAATCAGTCCTTAATTTTTCAGTAACAAACAGTACGATCGCTATTGCCAAAATACCATAGGTCAATCCAATCTCCATCGTCATAACAAACACACTCCCAATGCTTCTATCAACAAGGTTCTTGGTTCAGGTGGTGTTTTGAAACGTCATCTGAACCTTAGAAACCGTTAGTCATCGTATAAGTTGATTATATAACAAGTTAAACAAACACTCAATATATAATAAAACGCCTATGCACATGCATAAGCGTTAATTATCCGGTTTATCTGACTAATCCAATTCCCATTCTATGGCAAAAGCACCTGAATGATCCTTTCCAACAACCTCTATTCGATAAGATCCTGTCTTTTGTATTTCATAAATCAAGCTATCTTCTATTTCGATTTTATTGTCGCCATTTTTATCCCCAAAATAAGCAATCAATTCTCCAGACATTGTGCCTACAGCATAACCAAAAATGATCCTGCTGCCTTCCTGTAATTCAAGTGTTTTATAATAGTTGCCATCAAATAGGCCATAGTCGCCCTGCAGCAAACCTGCCTCATCAAATATTTTCCCATTCTGTATTTTATGTCTTCCGCCCGCACATGCTGCTAAAACAACAGTTATCAGTATCAATGTCAGGAAACCAGTTTTTTTTATCCGTTTCATAGAATTCTCCTGTTATTATATTGCTAATTACTTAAATTTTGCCCAGTGAACAGTATATCACATCATGCCTTATAAACAATAGCTTTTTTAACAATTAATAAGAAATTATCTGTAGCTATATTCTATATCTGAATAATACATCTTGTAATAAGTTTTTAGATCTTTCCTGATGTCATTCAATTCAAAAAAGGTATTTGAAAACAATTCCCAGAACAGGACCCAGCCACCAACAAATAGTCCTTGAGATAATATTTTGACATAATTACCCATTATCTGAATAGTTTCAACAAAATTAGCCAATGACAGTAGCCCGATGCCTAAAACCAGGTAATAAATCATTCTTTTTTTTAGGGTCTGTTTGTCTTTGTTTTTTAACCTTATTAAATACATGAAATAGTTTTTAAAGCTCTCAATGCTTTTTTCCTCTCTAGTCTTATCCTCCACCTCCTTAGGTACGCTGATACTGATGATCGTTTTGGCTTTAAAAGGTATTTCCATATAACAATTATTTAGATATTTTGCCAAATCCTCATCAATGTCTCTATTGTACAGTGGCGAAAAATCCCACTCATTGTAAATCTCTCTATACCCGTCCAATTGAACATCAATAAAAAAACACAACTTTTCATCGCTGTATCTGTACAGGCTTTTAGGATCCAGTTTAATATTTTGTTTTAACATAAATCTATCACATATCCATTTCATTGATTTTTATCATGATATTTTTCTGTTCCTATTATAGCAAATTTTTTAGCTTTAATATATACTGTATTAAACAAGTCATGCTTATTTTATACGTGACAACAAATATAAGGAGGCCATTTATGCCGTTTATCACAGTTAAAATACCCACTCCCCAGTATAAATTAGATGTAGAAAAACTAGGCCAGGACATTTCAACGCTAACACCCATCGAGATTAATAGAATCAATGTGATTCTAACCTCCATGGATAGTCAAACATTTTTCAGAGGAAACGAAACTGATTATCCGGTAGTTCATATCGAAGCCAGTATCCGAAATGGTAAAGAATTTATCCAAAAGCTATTACAAGTTTCTACTCAGTTGGTAGAAAAACAACTTAATCTTCCGGAGAATACCGTAGTGGGTTATGCGCATCCTATCGAAGAAGGATACCTACTTAAAGGCGGCGAGTTCCGATAAAAATTAAAAAGGCTGTTGTCGTCGACAACAGCCTTCACCAATCAACTATTCTTTTAACTTAGTTCCGCATTTACCGCAGAACATTGCACTCAAAGGATTTTCTGCCCCACAGTTCGGGCATATTACATGAGCTTCGTCCGAAACATAAGTCTCAGATTTGCTCTCCTCTTTATTCGCTTCTTTGGTTTCCTCTTTATTCTTTGCTTCTTCCTTTTCTTCCAGTTCCTTCTCAATTTGAAGTATCTCCTGAAACTTCCCTTCGAGAACCTCCAGTTCAAAGCTTTCACTCTTCAGCATATCATAGGTTATTTTCCCCAACTCGTTGATAGCATTTTTCTTATCATTTCTCAACGATATGATCTGTGTTTGCAGTTTTCCTGCTTCCATCAATTCCCCTGATTTCTGGCTTGCAATACTGATGCTTTTATCTAAGCCTTTTTTGAATTTCCCAAAAAAATCTGACATATCAATACCTCCTAAAGTAAACTCTACATATATTATATAATAAAAGCTCATACTATACAATTAGGATTATATTAATTCACTCATAATTTTCTGTATTTGTTAGCCCTCGTGTTATAGTTGCTATTAGTGTCTCCTCAAAAAGAACATCATCAGATGCTTTCCGTTTTTTGGGTCCTTTTGTACGTCCACCACTTCTTCTGGTCTTTTGTCCTAAATATCTATTCATAAGCAATTTGTCAATATTGGACTCTGTATATTCAAATCCTACTGGGTTTAAGACGGCATAAGTTTTAGCCAGCAGCAGGCTGGCAAGTCCATAATCTTGAGTGATGACAATATCCTCTATACGAGCTAGCTCTATAACTTTGAAATCTGCAGAATCTTTTCCTTTATCCACTATTATTGTCTCGAAATCTCCCATCATGTTGTGGTCATAACTGGAAACAACAACCATAGCGATATTATAGTATGATGCATATTCTTCACAGATTTTTCTAGCATTCTGCGGACATCCATCTCCATCTACAATAATTTTCATAATGCCTCCGTTTAATTACTATCACTTTAACATTATATCTTAAACCTTGCAAAGGGTTTGATTAATATTTTTGCAACTATGATACCTATTACAAATTGGATGATGTTCCATGGTATATTGATAATAGGCGCTTGGATGTTACCATAAATCACTGTTTCATAAAGATAATATCCAAGTACCATAACTGACCCGCCTAAAACCATGGCTGCAGTTATAGTTTTTGATCCTTTTTCTCTTACACGACCGGTCATATAGGCCATCATTCCCTTTAAGATCAGTGTAGCAGGGATATAAATAACGTAACTTTTCAATCCATCAGCCAATGCAGATCCCAGAGCAGCAGCTATCAATCCATAATGAGGTCCTAGGATGAGGCCTGACAAAAAAACTGCGGCATCTCCCAGATGAGCGTATCCTGAGAAGGGAAGGGCTGTACCGATATAAGTTGCAATATATACTATAGCTGTCATTAATGCTGACACCGTTAAAATCTTGGTTTTATTATCTCTCATACAAAAAACTCCTTTCACATATCTTATAAATAGAATATAATATAAATGTGACCATTTCAAAAGAGACAGTTTTTATATTTTTAACAAGGTCAGAGGTGATGTGATGATTTATAATTTCATACCCGATAAAGTTACTCGAAAGCCCATCTATATTCAATTGTACGAGCACATCCGCGATGAGATTGAAAGTCAAAATATAAAAAACGGTGATAAGCTACCATCAATCAGAGAAACCTCATCTTCATTAAAACTTAGCAAGACGACCGTTGAGAACTCATATTTTCAGTTGTTGACAGAGGGTTATTTAGAAAGTATCCCCAAAAAAGGCTACTTTGTAACTGATTTAAAGGATTATTTCTTGAGAAATGTTGATCAAAAGAAAATGCAACCGTTAGATTCAGTTCAGATACAATCCTTCGAGGAAATCAACTATGTCAATGACAACGTACATACCGGCAGCATTGACCTTAAGATTTGGAAAAAGCTTTATAACAACATTCTGTCCTATTCGACAGATGAAGTATATAGCTCCGGCACCCACCAAGGCGAATATAAGCTCCGATATGAAGTTTCAAGGTTTGTGAATTCAACACGAGGTGCCCATACGCATCCAGATCAAATTGTTGTAGGGGCTGGAATACAGTATCTATTAGGAATATTGGCAGGTGTTCTGAAACCCAGCATCAGCACTGCTGCCATTGAATATCCCGGTTATGTAAAAGCCAAATATATTTTTGATGATTATGGATTTAAGACAATTGATATTCCCTTATCTGACAACGGACTTAATATCTTAGCTTTGGAACAGTCCAGTGCTGATATAGTCTATGTCTCTCCTTCACACCAGTATCCTACAGGTTCACTGATGCCAATACAAAAGAGACTTCAATTATTGTCCTGGGCTGAAAACAGAAAAGGTTACATTGTGGAAGACGATTATGATAGCCTAATAAGATTTGAAAGCAGACCTGTGCCTTGCCTCCAAGGGCTTGACAAAAATGATAGCGTCATCTATCTGGGATCATTTTCAAAGATTCTCACGCCGGCTCTGAGGATATCTTATATGATTTTGCCTTTGAGACTGTTAGAAGATTACTTTAAAATTTCCACAAGATACACCCAATCTTCTTCAAAATTGGAGCAATTAACGTTAGCGCAATTCATCGGGGAAGGTCATATTGACAAGCATCTAAGAAAAATAAAGCGAATTTACAGCAAAAAAAGAGATTTGTTAAAAAATTATCTTGAAAGTGTATGGGGTGATGATATAGAATTAATAAGTGCAGACTCGGGACTTCATACGGTCATCTCTCTAACTAGTCACTGCGATGCTCAGGAAATTGTTGATTTCTTCAATTCAAAAGGACTTCATATAAGCGTCATCAATAATCATAACCAACGTTTTGAAATATCTTTGTCATATAGTGGGATTCCATTTGATACATTAATTTGATCTATCCTATTTCAATATAATCATTATCAACGGAGCCAGCTATACAAAAGTCAACCAAAATAATTAAATAGTCAAGAATACTTTGAATAGAATCATATGCGCAGAAACAAAGGAGTCAATGATTCAGAGACTCCGTAATCAATATATGGGCGTTGTTATAGAGCGTAGTC
>JAHRFV010000265.1 GCA_019084435.1 Dethiosulfatibacter sp. | reverse complement strand
TTTGACTACTCTCTATGACAACACCCAGATATTGATTTGGAGTCTCTAAATCCTTGACTCTTCTGTTTCTGTGCATATTTTTCTATTCACAGTATTCTTAACTATTTAATTATTTAGTTGACTTTTGTATAGCTGGCTCCTTGTATAATTAAGTTATAGAAATAATCAAATAGCTTATCAGAATATTCCTCTAACTTTATTTTTTATTGTTCGTGGTTAAAGATGAATTCAACCACTTATCATCTGTTACTTTTTAGTATATAGTTTTCTTATAAGAGTATTTGCGTATCCTCCCTGAATGACTCTTTGAGTTTATATTCGTGATTTAGCATGCATTCTATGAGATTCGTTGATTTAGCTGGTTGAATTTCTCTTTGATCACCAACGAGAACTATTCGTGTCAACAACAAGGTTAACTGACTCATTTGATTACTCTTAATAACTTTTGAAAGGATTTTGATTATGTCTAAACTTTATGATTTGCCTGTCATCGGTATCGATGTCGCTGCCGACTTCTCCGTTGCTACTGTCTTAAAACAAAATGGCGATATTTACAAAAAGAATTTTCGTTTTAACCATTCCCTAGAAGGTTTTAACAGTTTCCTTGAGCTTTTCCAGAAAACAGAAGAAGAGCTCAACGATAGGCCTAAAGTATTTTGCGAATCCACAGGCATTTACCATTTAACTCTTCTTCATTTCCTCATTGATCGCGAGATTGACATTCGTGTGATCAATCCGTTGATAACTAATTCTAACAAGAATTACAACATAAGAAAAGTAAAAAATGATAAATTGGATTCTTTTTCTATTGCTAGGCTTTGCAAGTTCAATGATGTTAAGACATCTTTTTACACTTCCAAAGATATGCTACATCTAAAACTATTGGTGCGTGACTACTATAAAATTGTTGATCTTAAAGCCAATGCTAAAAAATCTTTTGTCAACGCTTTATATGTCTATTATCCTGGCTTGCAAAGCGCTTTTTCTAATCTGACAGGCAAAACGCCTATTGATTTCATTACGCGGTATCCAACACCTCAGGATCTTCTAAGCGCCTCTTCAGATGAAGTTCTAACCTTTTTACGGGCTTCGTCCAGGCGTGGTTTGAAATGGGCTAAGTCCAAACTAGAACTACTCCTTGATATCGCCTCCAGTGCTTCAGTTCTTGGCATTAATCCAATAACTTTTAGCTCAAAAGTAAAACGTTTTGTTGATACGTACAGCTTTTATGACAAGCAACGCCTATCTCTAATTGATGAAATCGAAAACTTCATTAATGTGGCTTCTTTTGCTGATGAATTCAATCACAACATCTCTTTGCTTTGTAGCTTTAAAGGTGCTGGTTTTATGAGCGCTGTTACACTTTTAGCGGAAATGAATACGATTCATAACTTCTCAAAAGCCAGCCAGCTTGTTGCTTTCTTTGGTGTTGATCCAGCCGTCAATGAATCTGGTAATTTCAAAGGTGACGCAAACAAAATGTCAAAACGCGGTACCGCCATCGGTCGACGGGTTTTGTATGCGCTTGCACTTGCCTCTATTCGTAAAACAAATACCGGTGTTCCAATGAACCAAGTGCTTTATGAGGCCTATCATACAACACTCAAAGGTAAGAAAAAGAAAGTTCGGCTTGTCGCTATTATGAATAAACTCCTGAGGTATATTTTCTCTGTTTTAAAAAATCAGAAACCTTATGTGGTCCGTCATCCAAAAGTTCATCAACAAATGTTTATGTCGATTGGCCAAACTAAAACTGACGCTGCTTAATCCTAAAAGTTTTTAACGTTCGGGTTTCTAAAACCCTCTGTTTTTGGTGTTCTTTTTTACCAATAACTTTTTCTATGATTTTACTTGACTATTTCTAGCTGGTCTATTCTAAATTATATCTGACAAATTTTCCCAATCTTCCGTTCTTCACCTGATTGTTTTCTACTGCAATTTCTCCATTAACAATAACAAACTCTATACCCTCTGGCGAAAGTGTCGGTTGTTCAAAGGTTGCCTTATCCCTGATTGTTTGAGGATCAAAGATTGTAATATCTGCATCCATTCCAATCTTGATTTCGCCTTTCTGGAATAGTCTCAGTCTATTCGCAGGACCTAAAGTCATTTTCCACAAAGCATCAACCAAATCCAGATTCTTGTTCTCTCTTACGTACCTCGAGAGGACTTTAGGAAAGCTGCCTGCTCCTCTTGGATGTCCGCTGTCTTTTCTGTAAACACCATCACTGCCTACAAAAACAAATGGTGCTTGGAGTGCTTGAATAATCTCTGACTCATTCATGACAAATGCCACGGCTATCATATCAGGATAATCCTTTCGGGCTTTGAAGAAGATTTCTTCAGTGGATCTAATATTTTTGAAAGGTTCTTCAGTCAACAATACATCGCTATAGGTCCTGTTCCACTTCTCAAAACATCCGTCATCAAATGCAGCAGATCCTATGAAAGTGCCAAAAGCATCATAGGGATAGCAATCAGCGAATATATCGGCTCCTTCCATTCTTGCTTTTATGATGGTTTTCAAACCCTCATCCATGTAGCCATAAGCACTGCAGCTACCAATATGCGATATCTGCATAGGGAGTTTTGACATTTTTGAGATTTCGATCATCTCAGTGATAGCTTCAACGCTTTTCTCCACATCTGACCTGAAATGGGCTGATAATAGATATTTATCCGAATCCAGACTACGCGCCAGATCAATTATCTCTTCTGTCTCTATGCCAGGCGAGTACTCTATTCCGTATGAAATGCCGACAATACCTGTTGGCACGTATTTTCTTAACAACTGTTTCATTTGATCAATTTCATTTTTTGTTGATGCTCTATACCGATCTTCTATGCCTACAGCGCTTCTCAAGAAATTATGACCTAAATACATCATATAATTCACAGGTGATCCGTTTTTCTGGATATATCCGGTGAAGTCCTCAACACTTTGTCTATTAGCGCCACAATTACCACCAATACAGGTAGTAACACCCATTTTTAATTCATAGTAGGCTATGAAGTATGGGTCTTTCTCTGTCATATCCAATTCTTCTTCGTGCATATGAATATCTATAAATCCTGGTGAAACAATTTTTCCTTTTGCATCGATATTGATATCTGCTTCTTTGTAAATATTTCCTACCTGGGATATCTTGCCGTCTTCTAGCAGTATATCCTTTTGAATCATTAACATTTTTTCAAAATCCGGTACTAGTCCATTGATTATTTTAATTGATTTCACTTAAACCTCCTAAAAGAATAAACCAGGCAGCTAA
>JAHRFV010000225.1 GCA_019084435.1 Dethiosulfatibacter sp. | reverse complement strand
GTTAGAAACCTAATTTCAGAAGACTTCGGTCTGGTCAATGATTCTACGAAGGCTTTTTTCAGTGATTTGAATGACCATCTGGTGGAGATATCAGATGCCTTGATTGGAAGGATGGAAGACCCTAGAAAAATTAGATCTTTTTTGGTGGAATAAATCCTTTCCATAACATGCTTCTCTTCGTTCATAACAAGCTCTTCAACCTGATCAATCAGTGTTTCGACAAATTCCAGCGCCGTATAATAATGGTCTACAATGGCATCCAGCATTGAGTAGAAAAGATAATCGATATTAAGATTTCTGACATTGCCCTTACCGTTGACAATCCTGTCTCGGATAGTATCAAATACGTCGCCTTCTATTTCCTGAAATGTGAGGATCAGGTTATCCAAAACCAGAATAGAGAGCTGCTCGTGGACAATTTTATCATTTTTTAAATAAACCATTTTCAAAACCGCAAACAGTTGCTCATCAACAAATTCCAGCTTGCTTCTGTGGTCTGTTTTCAGTATGTCCTCAAGCACCATGTCTGATATGACATAGTGTTGTCCAATCTCCCGTATAATATCAATATTATTGAAGCCAGTGATATTCAACCACTTTTTCTGTGGGGTTGAGGGCACTTCATCGATTGATGTAATTTGATTTATGGTGTATTCGCTTTCATCAAAGGAGTACAGCTCCATTTTTGTTTCCTGACCGGTATAGTCACCGGTATAGATCAGTGTTCCCGGTGGGTAATAGATTCTATCAGTTTTCATAGGCAGACTCCTTATCGGATATCAGAATTTTCTCTCACATAAGATTATAACATATTTAAAAAAAATCAAAAATATATTAACTAAAGGGCTACTAATATTTTATCAAAAATTATATAATATTTGGTGTATCTGTGTATTAATTATTAAGTTGGGTATTAATGTAATATAGGAATTAAATAGGGGGCATGACTTTTGGACAGAAATTACAGAAATCTATTTCTTCTCTTCGCCGACATTATTTTGTTGGCTCTATCAGTTATTCTTGCATACTTGCTGCGTTTTGACGGCAGCATACCAGCCATTCATAGGGAAGTGATTTCCCAACACCTCGTATTCACTATTGTGATAAAACTCATCATTTTTTATTTCTTCAAGCTTTACAACAGTCTATGGGTATACGCATCTGTGGAAGAAATGATACAAATCATAACTGCAGCGGTGGTAGCACAAGGTGCTGTCGTTGTTTATCTGTTTTTTGCTCAGGCTTTTGTACCTAGAAGCATATTCATCATTGTGGGGATGTTGGATGTCATCTTACTGGGTGGAATTAGGTTCAGCTACCGTTTATTGCGTAAATTCAAAACACATGGAAGTGTATTTAGCAGGAGTAGTGATAAACGTGTGATGGTGGTGGGTGCTGGTGAGGCCGGTGTCATGGTTATCAAGGAATTGAAAAAACATCGACAGCTCAATAGCCAGCCAGTTGTACTGATTGATGACAACAAACAAAAAATCGGAAAAACCATCAATGGTGTTCCTGTACTGGGAAACCGCAATGACATTGTTAATATCGCCAAATCAAAGAATATTCATGAGATCATAATTGCCATTCCGTCCGCAAACAAGAAAGATATCAAGGAAGTGGTCAGGGAATGCAAAAAGACAGACTGCAAGCTTAAGATTTTGCCCGGTGTGTATGAAATCATAGACGGATCTGTCAATATCTCTCAAATCAGAGAGGTCGGCATAGAGGACTTACTTGGTAGGGAAGAGGTCCATCTGGACGTGAGCAATATAAAAAAATTAATAAAAGATAAGACTATCATGGTGACGGGAGCTGCGGGATCTATCGGATCGGAGCTTGTCAGGCAGATCGTCAAATATCAGCCTAAAAAGGTGATACTATTTGATATCAATGAAAACGGTCTTTATGACCTTCAGCAGGAGATCAACCGCAAACTGGCAAATGATCACCTGAATATAGATTTCGTATACATTATCGCATCCATAAGAGATCTTAATAGATTGGATTATCTTTTTAGCCATTATAAGCCCAATGTAGTCTTCCATGCGGCAGCGCACAAGCATGTGCCAATGATGGAGAAAAGCCCTCACGAGGCGGTAAAGAACAACATATTCGGTACCTGGAATCTAGCTATTATGGCTGACAAATACAAAGTGGAGAAGTTTGTACAAATATCCACTGACAAGGCGGTTAACCCCACCAATGTCATGGGGGCAACCAAGCGCATCTGCGAGATGATTGTCCAGACTTACAACAGCGAAAGCAAGACGGAGTTTACCGCTGTGAGATTCGGAAATGTGCTTGGGAGCAATGGCAGTGTCATTCCGCTATTTAAGAAGCAGATAGCAGAGGGTGGTCCTGTGACGGTCACACATAAGGATATTATCCGATATTTCATGACCATACCGGAGGCATCACAGCTGGTACTGGAGGCGGGAGCCATGGCTAATGGCGGTGAGATTTTCATTCTGGATATGGGTGAGCCTGTGAGGATCATCGATCTGGCGGAGGATCTTATCCGGTTGTCTGGATTTGTTCCTTATGAGGATATTGATATACAGTTCATTGGTCTGAGACCTGGTGAAAAGCTATATGAGGAGCTCTTAATGTCTGACGAAAGCATCACTGAAACCACTCACAGCAAGATATTTGTTGACAAGCCTCTGTTTTCGGATTTGAATCATCTGGTTCATCATCTGGAGATTTTTAGGAAGGTTGTGAGTCAAGGGGAAGAGGAGGATATTCGACAGTATCTGAAGAAGCTTGTGCCGGAGTATACTTATAAGAAAGAAGAGAAAAATAATGTGATTCATATTAATGATAAAAAGTTTAGCTAGCTACGACTTCGTAGCTAGCTTTTTTTTTGACAATAGTACCGATACGATAATCACGCTGTAACTGCTCGGTATTTAATATGAATCAGCTCAGCAATTTGCTAATTTCTCAGCAACTCGCCTGCTGGCTCAGACAGCTTCCAAATTTACGCAAATCGCTTGCGCTTTTTTATCTAAATGTCTCACGATGTTGTCTTAGTGGTTATTTGGTATCTCTGTCAACTAAATGTCTCACGATGTTGCCTTGTTGATTACGCGTATCTTATTTGATGTCAAAACAAAATCACTTGGCAACGATCTAATAGTTATGGTATTCAACTATCATAAGCTAAACTTTGCTGAGTTATATCAGATAGAAGAGCGCAGATGACTTGCGTTAATAATTTTCAAGTGTCTGAACCATAGGTGAGTTTTTGAAAATTTAGCAAGTCATTGAGCTCATACAAGAGTAATGCTTGAAGCGTTTAGTGTTGATGTTGAATACCATATAGTGTAACTGAAGCCTTGGTGGTTATTTGGTATCTTAGACAATGTTACCGAAGATAGGTTTCGAGCTTGCGCAATGCATGGACTTTGGTGTTGACCACTGTCCGATATGCGATACCCAGCTCGCGTGCGACTTCGATCATGTTGAGCCCTACATAGTAGTTCAGACTGATGACCTGCAGCTCTCTTGGACTGAGGGTCTTTATACCTTGCATCAGAGCCTTTATTTTCTCATAATGGAGCATGGCACCATCTGCTGATGCCTCATCGTCTGCTATCACATCCATTAGTGTTATATCACCATCTGCGTTTTTGATGGAACGGTTCAGTGAGTCACACTGCTCTTTAAGGGTCTTTCTACCCAAATCCATAAAGTGAAACATAAGAGTGGTCTTCACATATCCCAGAAAGGGAATACCTCTGTAAATATCAAATTTGTCCACACACTCTGCGATAACCAGATAGCCTTCCTGCATCAGGTCCTCATAGGGCATATCACCTAGAAAATACTTCTTGGCTGACGCTGTAACCAGTGGCGTCAGCATCTCCATCACCTTTTCCATAGCTTCCATATCACCATTCCTTGCTTTGTCCAGCCATCTGTTGAATACCTCTTGTGAATTTTTTTTGTTCAATTGTGTCTCCTTTTCAGGAGAGCGCTCTACTGCAATTTAGTACCGGTCAAAGAGAGATTAACAGAGATTAGAAAAAAACCCAAAATTGGACTTACACCAAGTACAGCCTGTCGTTTAACAAGTCACTAAGGGGAGAAATGGAAAGTCCCCGACTTTTTGTTAACAAAATCATAAAAGTCCTTGAATTAACATTTATCTTTGATAGAATACAAGGGTCTTTTGTTCTTAATAGAATATAAAGGCATAAAAAACTACAGGAGGAAAGCATGAGACAGATCAATTATGACCTTGTATCAGCAATGAGACCTGAATATATTCAATACAAGGGTGATTGCACAGAGATTATTTACGAGAGCAGAGAGACATACACTGCCGAAAAAAACGTTAATAGCGTCATTAAAACCATGGCACATTATTATTGCACCGATTTGAAGGCAAACAGGAAGAATTATGGTGATAAGTTGACAATCAAGAACCTTATTCCCATTATATTCTCGGACAAACACATTCTGGTTGCTTACAAGGCAAGAAAACCAGACTGTAAGCGAGATGGGGCTTATGGTTATATCGATTATTATAAGTATTCACATATAGAGAAAGGCGAAATAAATTACATCGTATTGACTAACGGAATCAAGCTAGAGTTGCACCAAAAACCTAAACAATTTGAAGACCGTATTATCGCGGCTCGATTATTGAGCAAAGAAAAAAGATGATAACAAAAAATTAACATGATACTTGTTTACAGAAGCAGAAAATATTGATATAGCTGAGGTTGTTACAAATTTTAGATGTTATGAAAATTAATCCATAAAAAAACCACCTGAAATATTGCTCAAATACTTCAGGTGGTTTTTGGTTGGAATAATTACCAAACCTTATAAATTTCTACTTTTATACTTCCTTCATTATCTGTGTAATTGGTATCAAATATGAAAAAGTTTAATTTCTCTCCTGTACCTTCATAATTCATAGAGTAAACGTGCGCAGGGTTATAGTCTCCCCAATCATCATTTACGGGATAACCATTAACACTAACATCTATAACATTAGTTTTGTCAGCATATACTCCGGTCTCTCCTTTTATCCAGCCACCTTCTTTTTCAAACCATTCTGCATCTGCCAATTTATATACGGCAGAACTATAGATGAATGTTCCACTTGCTTCCAATCTATAACTTTGACCTTCAATTAAATCAATAGAGCTATAAACTGTAACACCATTACTTGGAACGTAAACTGTATCTGCAAGTGTTTCACCATGGATTACATACTCGAAATATGTCGCCCAATTCCCCTGATCTACAAATCTAGTACCTTCAGCCCATGCTGATTGAGAGTAGGTCTCGCAAGTTGTATTATCATGCAGAGCAAGAACAGCGTTAAGATCAAAACCATCTAATGTAGCGACCTGAGACGGATATCTACTATCAAAATCTGCCCTTAATGATGCATCTTGTACCTTGACAAATCTAACTGATTCCATACTATCAGGTAATTCAAAGTTAGATATTGTATGATAAGCAGTTGATGGTGTCTGGTTGTCAGCACAACCTAAGCTTGTCCAGTTTGTGTTGTCATTGCTTACAAACACTTCAGCTTTTTCTACAGGGTATGGAAGTCCCCATGTATCTTCAACTACTTGAAGATCAAAACCATCCCCATTAACAATTGGATCTTCAAACTCTATTACTATCCATGATGATTCATTATAATCATCTCTGTCTTCCATAAATCCTAAACTATAAAAATAGTTTTCGCTATGACCAGTTTCATAAAGTAATGCATTTTCAGGAACTGATCTCACTGCTTTCACTGCAGTATAGTCATATTTAAATCCTTGAACAGCATCTATTACACTGCTACCACCATATGGAGCTTCAGCATTTACTATACATTCGGTTTTCTCAATAACAGCATGAGCTGCAATCATCAGATCATCACCAGGTTTTAAGTCTCCTATTGGTATTACAACCTCATATTCTTCAACACCTGGATCGTGGTGCATACCGTAATCAAACAACCCGACTTGAGGATTCCCCTTCTTTGTTAATGGAAAATCATCAAGATCATCGCCAACATGAACGTGAGTCTCATAGATTAGCCAACCTTCAACTAAAGCATCTCCATTGAGTGCATATAATACGTTTATAAATTCTCCATCATTAGATACATTTACAGTACCTACGGCCATATCCTGCCCGGCATATAAGATGAATTCATCATCATGGTCAACTGCAAAAGATGTAATACCGCTCATCATCAGTACCATTGAAACAATTAGAAGTAAAGCAATTCTCTTTTTCATTATAAGATCTCCTTTTAAATAACAAATACACCAATAAAAAAACCCCCGTCAACAAAAATCATCCCATATAACCCCTCCCCTTATTTTGAAACAAAAAAACCGACCGTATTAGGTCGGTTACGCTACTAGCTCATAGATGAAAAAGCGTCCAATATGTATCCATCTGATCATCGCTTCCTATTCCATTATGCAATAATATCACGTCTATCAATTTATAAATATTGTATCATATATATGCAATGCTAACAAGAAATATAGAAGAAAATGATATATCTTTTCACTACTACTGAAAATGCTGATGGGTTAAAAAAATTATTCTGAAACTTGTTTACAGAAGCAAAAAAAACTGATATAATTAATTCGTTCGTAAAGCGAATAATATCAAGGAGATCAATCAATGAAATTTTTTAATCCAACAAGTGAGTTAAAAGAGCTGCGACTATTGCAGCATATAGAAACCAAACATGATTGCACACAGAAGGAATTGTCTGAGGTGGTGGGCGCTGCTGTTTCTATGATCAATCAGTACATAAATGCACTTGAAGAGAAGGGCTTGATCATTAGAAAGTATTACTCGCCCAAGACTGTGCATTATTTTGTCACCCCAGAAGGACTGAAAAGGAAAAACTATCTCCTGATTACCTATACCAAGGAGCTACTGGATCTATACAAGCTGGCTAAAAGCAATGTCAAATCCTATATCTTTGAAGTGAAGGATAAGGACTATCAGAAAATCCTTCTCTACGGGGCTGGAGAAGTGGCGGAGACAATCCTTAGTGTCCTAAGAGATACTGAGGAGAACGGTCTCCAAGTAGTAGCCATTATAGATGATGACCAGGAGAAAATTGGAAGATGCATGATGGGATATCCTATCATCAGCTCGCAGCACATCGATGATTACGACTATGATGTTATCGTTGTCACCAGTTATGCCTATGAGGATGCCATTTTAGAGAATTTGTCAAAAACTGGATATGATATGGCTAAGGTTGAAAGGTTTTTTGTGAGGTGACTGATTCAACTAAAAAGATCATGGATGTTGAACTACCTAGCAGGAGGAATTATTAAATGATTTATCTAAAAACAAAAAGAGTAATAGATATCATACTATCAACGTTAGGAATTATTATTTTATCTCCTGTTTTCTTAATACTAATAATAGCAATCAAGCTTGACTCAAAAGGACCAGTTCTATTTAAGCAGAAGAGAGTTGGGATACATAAGAGTCATTTTCATATTTTGAAGTTTAGAACCATGCGTATTGATACACCGAAGGACACGCCAACGCATCTATTAGAAAATCCAGAACAGTGGATCACAAAGGTAGGCAAGTTTTTAAGAAAGACAAGTCTTGATGAATTGCCACAGATTATCAATATCTTTAAGGGTGAGATGAGTATCATCGGCCCTCGTCCTGCGCTTTGGAATCAGTATGACCTAATTGAAGAAAGAGATAAGTATGGTGCTAATGATGTGCCGGTTGGTCTTACAGGATGGGCACAAATCAATGGTAGAGATGAGCTGCCTATAGAAATCAAAGCAAAGCTTGACGGTGAGTATGTAAAGAAAAGAAGTCTCTGGTTTGATTTAATCTGTTTTCTTGGAACGTTTACAGCAGTCCTAAGAAGAAAAGGTGTAATAGAAGGTGGAACAGGGGTTATTGCTAGGATGACTCAAGAAAAAAAGGGAAGTGCAGAGTCTAAGTCCTCAAGAAATCTTTAAAAATTAATAGACTAAAATATTACAGGTCATGAATTAATTAATAAATGTAAGTGATAAGGAGACAGTGACAATATGAAAAAAATCTTAATCACTGGCAAGAACAGTTATATAGGTACGTCTCTAGAGAATTGGCTTATGAGAGAACCTGATAAGTATAAAGTGGATACAGTTGATATGAAAGACGTTACTTGGAAAGAGAAGGATTTCTCTCAATATGATGTTGTGTTTCATGTGGCCGGGATAGCTCATGTATCATCTGATCCTAACATGGAAAACATCTACTATAAAGTAAATAGAGATCTAACAATTGAAACAGCCGAGAAGGCCAATATAGAAGGTGTTAAGCAATTCATCTTTATGAGCAGCATTATTGTCTACGGCGATAGCAGTAGTAGTAAGAGAGTTATTGATAGAAATACAGCGCCAACTCCAAGCAACTTCTATGGCATAAGTAAGCTGCAGGCAGAGGAAGGAATAAAGCATTTAGGATCAGATAAATTTAATATTGTGGTGCTTAGACCGCCAATGATTTACGGGAAAGGATCCAAAGGGAACTACCCTAGACTGGCAAACACGGCTAAGAGGACACCTGTATTTCCTGATATAGATAACGAGCGCAGCATGCTTTATATAGACAACCTTTGTGAGTTCATTAAGGTCATGATTGATCATGAAGAGACAGGGTTGTTTTTCCCACAGAACAAAGAGTATGTAAAAACTAGTGAAATGGTTAGATTGATAGCGGAAGTTCATGAAAAGAAAATCATGATGACGAAGGTATTTAATCCAATATTAAGGTTGATGTTTGGAATTAGAGTAGTGAATAAGGTATTTGGCAATTTGGTTTATGAGAAAGCCATTAGTGACTATGATAAGGCGAATTACCGAATTAGAACATTTAGAGAATCTATTGAGTTGACGGAGAAATAATTTGGAAGAGGTAAGCGTTTGAAAATAAGTGTCATTACTGTTTCTTATAATAGTGAAAAAACAATTAGAGATACCCTTAAGTCAGTATATACTCAATCACACGATAGTATTGAACACATAATTATTGATGGAAATTCTATAGATAAAACCACTACAATATTAAAAGAATATGAGTCAAAATTTGAGAACACAAATATTGTATATAAATGGATATCTGAGAAAGATAATGGTATATACGATGCCATTAATAAAGGAATCAAGATGGCAACAGGTGAAGTTGTGGGAATATTAAACTCAGATGACTATTATACGGACAGCTCTGTTTTAGCAGACATCTCTGAAACATTTGTTAATAAAGAATGTGAGTGTTTATATGCGAATCTTAAGTACATAGACCCAACAACAGAAAAAGTAACTCGTGATTGGAAATCAAAACCTTTTAGAAATGGACTCTTTGAAAAAAGTTGGACACCTGCACATCCAACTTTCTACTGCAAAAAATCGGTTTATGACAAATATGGCTTATATAGAACTGATTTTAAAATAGCAGCAGATGTTGAACTTATGTACAGATTTCTTGAGAAAAATAATATTTTAAGTCATTACTTGGATAGATACATAGTTACAATGAGGCAAGGTGGAGTAAGCAGCAGTGGTTTAAAGAGTACAATTATTATTACAAAAGAAATGATTAGAGCATTCAAGGATAACGGGAACCATCTAAATATTGTAAAATATTTGTTTTACAAAGGGCTGAAATTAAAAGAATTTATTATCGATAATAACTAGGCTATGGGGGTATTAAGATGAACAAAATAGCATTAATCACAGGAATTACAGGTCAAGATGGTTCGTTTTTAGCGGAGTTTCTATTAGAAAAAGGATACGAGGTACACGGCATTATTAGAAGAAGTTCTTCGTTTAATACGGGAAGGATAGAGCACTTATATATAGACGAACTATTGAAAGATATGCATATCAAACGGAAATTACAGCTCCACTATGGAGATATGACGGATTCAACAAATTTAATTAGACTTATTCGAGAAATAGAACCAGATGAGATATATAATCTAGCTGCTATGTCACACGTTAAGGTTTCATTCGAAGTACCAGAATATACTGCTGATGCTGATGGCGTTGGAACGCTTAGATTGTTAGAGGCAGTAAGGTTTTTAGGATATGAAAAAAGTACTAAAATCTATCAAGCATCGACATCTGAACTTTATGGCAAGGTACAGGAAATTCCACAAAGCGAAACGACACCCTTCTACCCAAGAAGCCCATATGGGGTTGCTAAATTATATGGCTATTGGATTACAAAAAACTACAGAGAAGCTTATAATATGTTCGCTGTAAATGGGATTCTTTTTAATCATGAATCAGAAAGACGTGGAGAAACTTTTGTAACTAGAAAGATTACATTAGCTGCAGCCAGGATAGTAAAAGGAACCCAAGAAAAACTATATTTGGGGAATATGGATGCAATGCGTGACTGGGGTTATGCAAAAGATTATGTGGAGTGCATGTGGCTAATGCTTCAGCATGATACACCTGAAGATTTTGTCATTGCTACTGGGGAAATGCATTCAGTAAGAGAATTTACATCACTTGCATTTAAAAAAGCCGGGATAGAATTAGAGTGGCAAGGTGAAGGTGTGGAAGAAAAAGGTATTAATATAACCACAGGTAAAGTTTTAGTTGAAGTAGATCCAAAATATTTCAGACCTACTGAGGTTGAACAGTTACTAGGAGATCCAACTAAAGCCAAAACATTATTGGGATGGAATCCGACAAATACAAGCTTTGAAGAATTGGTAAGCATTATGATAAAAAGTGATATGAAATTTGTTGAGCGTGAAGAAAGAATTCGAAGAGAGTTTGATTAGGAGATGCTTAAGATGATGGATAAACAAGCAAAAATATATGTAGCAGGTCATAGAGGGATGGTAGGATCAGCTATAGTTAGAAATCTTGAAGAGAATGAATACACAAATATCATAGGCAAGACATCAAAAGAACTGAATTTAATGAGGCAGGAAGAAGTTGAAAAGTTCTTTGAAATAGAAAAACCTGATTATGTGTTTTTAGCAGCAGCGAAGGTTGGAGGCATTCAGGCAAATAATACTTACCCAGCTGAGTTTATCTATAATAACTTGATGATTGAATCGAATATAATACATAGTGCTTACAAGTCAGGGGTAAAGAAATTACTGTTTTTGGGGTCTTCATGTATTTATCCCAAATTGGCGAAACAACCTATTAAAGAGGAGTACCTACTAACTGATTCCCTTGAGTCGACTAATGAAGCATATGCAATAGCTAAAATTGCAGGAATTGAGTTATGTAAATACTATCGAAGACAATATGGATGTGATTTTATATCAGCTATGCCAACAAATCTTTATGGTATCAATGACAATTTTGATTTGGAAACTTCTCATGTTATGCCTGCACTAATCAGAAAGTTTCATGAAGCGAAAAAAAATGGCAATAAAGAAGTCATTATGTGGGGAACAGGTAAGCCAAAGAGAGAATTCCTATATGTGGATGATTTAGCTGATGCATGTGTTCATTTAATGAATAATTATAGTGATGAACTTCATGTAAATGTTGGAACTGGAGAAGATATAGAGATTAGAGAACTAGCCCAGATAATCAAAGAAGTAGTAGGTTATGAAGGTAAAATTGTTAATGATCTGAGTAAACCAGATGGAACACCAAGAAAACTCTTAGATGTTACTTTGTTAAAGAGTACTGGGTGGACTTATAATACCAAGTTAAGAGATGGTATTGAAGAAGTATATAAATGGTTTAAAGGAGAGAATGAAAATGTTAGATAAAGAATTAAGAGATGCAATCCTTGAAAAAACCAAAGAATATTATAAATTAAAATTCGCATCTGATAAATATAAAACCGGTGATCTTATACCTTTTGCAAGAAGGGTTTTTGATGAAAATGAGCTAGTAAATCTTGTGGACGCTTCACTAGATTTTTGGCTAACTGCAGGGCGATATGCTAATGATTTTGAATATGAGTTTGCTCAGTTTATGGACGTTGAACATTGCTTGCTTGTGAACTCAGGATCTTCCGCTAATCTCGTCGCATTTACAACACTTACCTCTTCTAAATTAGGAGAAAAGCGGTTAAATAAGGGTGATGAAGTCATTACAGTAGCAGCCGGATTCCCTACTACAATTAACCCCATCATTCAAAATGGTTTAATTCCAGTATTTCTAGATGTTGAACTCTCAACATATAATATTAAAGTTGAAGATTTAGAGTCAGCATTATCAGATAAAACAAGAGCAATAATGATTGCACATACCTTAGGAAATCCCTTTGATTTAGATGCAATTATGGAGTTTGCTAATAAACATGACTTATTTGTTGTAGAAGATTGCTGTGATGCTGTGGGCTCTACCTATAATGGCAAGAAAGTGGGTACTTTTGGTCATCTCGCAACGGTGAGTTTTTATCCGGCCCATCATATGACTATGGGTGAAGGCGGAGCAGTATTAACAAATGATGACGAATTAATGAGGGTTGCAACATCCTTTAGAGATTGGGGAAGAGACTGTTATTGTGGACCAGGAGCTGATAATACTTGTGGGAGAAGATTTAATATGCAGTATGGGAAGCTACCGGCTGGGTATGACCATAAATACGTGTATAGCCACATCGGATATAATTTAAAGATTACTGATATGCAAGCTGCAGTTGGTATGGCTCAACTACAAAAACTACCAAGTTTTATTGAGAAAAGAAAAGAGAATTTTGCTAAGATTAAAAAAGAACTGCAAAAGTATAAAGAGTTTTTAATCATGCCAGAGGCAACAAAAAAATCAAACCCATCTTGGTTTGCTTTCCCGATTACCGTTAAAGAAAATGAGAAGTTTTCGAGAAATGGTTTAACAATGTATTTAGAAAAAAATATGATAATGACCAGACTTCTTTTTGCTGGAAACATCACTAAACAACCAGCATATCTAGATGTTGAATGTAGAATTGTTGGGGACCTTAAAAATACGGATTACATCATGAATAACACCTTCTTTATTGGCGTTTATCCAGGAATAAATGATGAACAGATAAATTACATTGCTAATGTCTTTGAAAACTTTTTTAGTGAGCTTATAATTTTATATTCAATATCAAGATATGCTGGTTGTTTGGTGACATTGCCAGCAAAAAGTAGTCTGGTCATTATCATGTTCTTTTCTAAATACATTGTTAACTCGTTTCTAGAGAACTTCTCATTTTCTTTAACTGCGATAGGGAAACCAAACCATGAAGGATCAGAATTATTTG
>JAHRFV010000065.1 GCA_019084435.1 Dethiosulfatibacter sp. | reverse complement strand
GTATATTAATAATTGTGCTTTTAATCAAGCCAACCGGTATACTCGGTAAAAACGAAAGAGAGAAGGTGTAAATATGGCCAAAATATCAAAAAAGAATTACATAATCAATGTTTTAGCTATAATACTAGTCTTCTTATTATTAAAGTTTTTCATATCAAACGGGGTTATCAGTAGATATTACCTGGGAATTATCATATTTATCTGTATCAACATCGTGTTGGCTACAAGTCTAAATCTAGCTACCGGATTTTTGGGTCAATTGGCTTTAGGCCATGCTGGATTTATGGCTATCGGAGCTTATGTGTCTGCTATAACAGCCATCTCTCTAAAAGGGACAGGTCTTCCTAATACGGTCATGTTGATAATCTCACTGCTATTGGCTGGAATATTTGCGGGTGTTGTCGGCATTGCCATTGGTATTCCCGCTCTGCGTCTTAAAGGCGATTATCTAGGTATAATCACTTTAGGCTTTGGTGAGGTAATAAGGGTGTTCATCAATAACATCAAAATGACAGGTGGCGCTCAAGGTTTAACGGGCATACCGCGAATTTCCAATATTGATAATGTTTTTTGGATTACCGTTATAGTTGTAACTATATTGTACACCTTAACTAACTCTAGACATGGTCGAGCGATTATTTCTATCCGTGAAGATGAAATCGCCGCAGAGGCTGTAGGAATACAAACAACAAAATATAAGGTCATGGGCTTTGCCATAGCAGCATTTTTTGCTGGTATTGGCGGCGGAATGTATGCCCATTATATAGCTTTTTTAGATCCAAATACCTTTAACTTTATGAGATCCGTAGAGATTCTGGTAATAGTGGTTTTGGGTGGTATGGGAAGCTTGACTGGATCTGTTATAGCAGCGATTGTATTAACTATACTACCAGAAGCTTTAAGAGATTTTGCCAACTACAGATTATTGATTTACTCTGGATTATTGGTCCTTATGATGATTTTCCGACCTCAAGGTCTTTTTGGCACAACAGAATTTTCAATGTCTGGTTTTCTTTACAGGTTAAGACATAATCAGTTGTTCTCATCACGTAAAAACTTAGAGGAGGGAGACTAATATGCCATTACTGGAAACTAAAGGATTAGGAATGCGCTTCGGCGGTCTAAAGGCAGTTGATAATTTTGAGATATCCGTAGATGAGCATGAGCTGGTAGGTCTTATTGGGCCTAACGGTGCCGGTAAAACAACAATCTTCAATATGCTTACCGGAGTCTACTTGCCCACCGAAGGGGATATAACACTTGATGGTTTGAGTATAGTTGGTAAAAAACCTTATCAAATTGTTGGAATGGGTGCTGCTAGAACCTTCCAAAACATTAGATTGTTTAAGGATCTTACGGTTATAGACAATATCAAAATAGCTTATCACAATGAGATGAAATACACGACAATAGAAGGGATATTGCGCTCAAAGAGATATTGGGCTGAGGAAGAAAAAGCTCAACAAGAGAGTTTGGATTTTCTTAAGATATTTGATATGCAAACCTACGCTGATACATTGGCAAAAAATCTGCCTTATGGTAAGCAGAGGAAGCTTGAGATTGCAAGAGCGTTGGCCACAAGACCAAGAATATTGCTGCTGGACGAACCTGCAGCTGGCATGAATCCTCACGAGACAAAAGAGCTAATGGAAACCATCCATTTCATAAAAGATAAATTTGATATCGCCATTCTGCTTATAGAACATGATATGAGTTTAGTCATGGGGATTTGCGAAAGAATCGTCGTTGTTGATTACGGAAAAATAATAGCAAAAGGTAAACCTGACGAAATCAAGAATAATCCTGATGTTATCAGAGTCTATCTGGGAGAGTAGGTGAATACATGCTTAGAGTTGAAGATATTAATGTATTTTATGGTAAAATTCACGCCATTCATGATTTGAGTTTTCATGTTAACGAAGGTGAAATAGTGACACTAATTGGTGCCAATGGTGCTGGGAAATCAACTATACTAAAAACTATTTCTAGGCTTTTGGACCCCACTAGTGGCATAATTAAATTCAGAGGTGAGGATATTAAAAAGGTCCCTCCTCATCAGATAATTGATATGGGTATGGCTCATGTTCCCGAGGGCAGAAGAGTCTTTTCCAAAATGACTGTCTATGAAAACCTTGAAATGGGTGCTTTTATCAGAAAGGATAAGAGGGAGATCTTAGAGGATCTTGAAATGGTCTATAAACGCTTCCCTAGACTCAAAGAGAGGCTTAAACAACCTGCCGGTACCCTAAGTGGTGGCGAGCAGCAAATGCTTGCAATGGGGCGCGCTTTGATGTCTAGACCTAAAATCCTATTGATGGATGAACCTTCAATGGGTCTGGCTCCTCTATTGGTAGATGAGATATTTGACATCATCGATAACCTCAATAGAGCAGGAACAACAATTCTGCTAGTTGAACAGAATGCTCACAAGGCTTTAAAAGTGGCTGACAGGGGTTATGTTCTAGAAACTGGGAAAATAATTGCTGAAGGAAAAGCCTCTGATTTGTTGGATGACGATTCAGTGAAAATGGCTTACCTCGGTGGATAAAATTACTTAGTGAAATCGGGTAGGAGGTAGATAATTATTTTATCTACCGACCTCCCACAGCACCGTACGTACGGTTCCGTATACGGCGCTTCTCTAGTTTTCACATATTTTCAGATAGTAG
>JAHRFV010000269.1 GCA_019084435.1 Dethiosulfatibacter sp. | reverse complement strand
TGCTAACTTCTCACACTTTATCACACTCAATTGTTTGTTCCTTATTTTTCCTGTATTGAAAAACAGCTCGAGCCACTGAAAACAAGCGGATTTTGTTGTGATTTTGCTTGCACTTTAGTGGTATTTTTGTTATAATATTTGAGTAGGATATCATACTTTGGAGGTGTAAGATGTATTACGATTTTCTGATAAAAATCCCCGAGCAAACAGGAAAAATTTCAAGAAATAAGCGTGGTGATACAACTTATATTGAGTACACTTATGACAGAAAATATGTTCCTGAAAAGAAGTATAATGTGCCCATGCGTACTACCATTGGAAAATTGTCTAATGATGATCCAATTATGATGTATCCAAATCCAAATTTTGAAAAGTATTTTCCGGATATTGTTCTCCCTGTTGAAGTAAAAAATCCAGCTTCGCGCAGTTCTTGCATCCGAGTTGGAGCATTTTTGGTGATCAAGAAAATCATTGATGATTACAAACTTGCCAATCATCTTTCATCGTGGGACGATCGTGGAAAAGGACTATTGCTTGATCTAGCCGCTTATTCCATTATCTGTGAGAGCAATGTTGCTCAATACTACCCTGATTATGCCTATAATCATCCTGTTTTTACTCCAGAGCAGAAAATATACAGCGATTCAACCATTTCTAGATTTTTTTCTGAGATCACCGAAGATGATCGAATTGATTTTCTGAATAGTTGGAACAAAAACAGAAACCATAAAGAGCAAATCTATTTATCTTACGATTCGACCAACAAAAATTGTAAAGCTGGAGATATTGAAAAAGCTGAGTATGGCCATCCAAAAGAAGATATTGGAGCTGCAGTTGTAAACTATTCTCTTGCTTACGATATAAACAATCAGGAGCCTTTGCTATATGAGAGTTATCCAGGAAGTATTGTTGATGTTTCGCAGTTACAGTATCTTATAGAAAAAGTCCAGGCATATGGATACAAGGACATTGGATTTGTTCTTGATCGCGGATATTTCAGCAGGGATAATCTGAATTATATGGACCGATGCAACTATGATTTTGTGATTATGGTTAAAGGAAAGGCTTCATTTGTGAATGGTTTAATCATGGATCATAAAGGAGAGTTCGAAACCAATAGAAACTGTGCGATTAAAGCCTTTAGAACCTATGGAATGACGGTATGTGATAAACTTTACGCAGATGATATTAAGGACAGATATTTTCATATTTATCATAAGGTAAGCCGCGAAAGCGCGGAACGTGCTCAGTTGGAAAATGACCTGCAACGTATGGAAGAAATGATGAATAAGAGCAAGGGAAAAGATATAGACTTCGGGAAAAAATATGAGCACTATTACGAACTGACCTATCATGAAAAAGATGGTAAACGCAAATTTTATGGCTATAAAGAACGAGAGGATGTTATTGAAAAAGAGCTGAAACTGTGTGGCTATTTTACAATTGTGACATCAAAAAAGATGAGTGCCAGCGACGCACTTTTGTTATACAAAAGTCGTGATGCTTCCGAGAAATTATTTTGTAGCGACAAATCTTTCCTTGGTAATAAATCATTTCGAGTTTCGAGCAATGATGCTCTTGAATCTAAAATATTTGTAGAATTCATTGCTCTAATTATCAGAAGCAAGATATATACCCAGTTGAGAAAACGTATGGCTGAGATGGCAAAAAAACCAAACTATATGACCGTTCCGGCTGCTCTTCGAGAATTGGAAAAGATTGAACTGATCAGGCAGCCTGGTGGTAACTATAAATTAGATCATGCAATTACCGCAACACAAAAGACTATTTTAGGAGCATTTGGAATAGATGAAGACAGTGCGCGAGCAAGAGCATTGTCAATAGGAAAAGAACTTATGGGAGCAGCCGCTCCAGAACAAGAGGAGGATGAAGATGGCGCGAACGAAGTCTACTAAAACAATCGACGAAAAGATCCGTGAACAAGAAGAAAAACTCCGTAAAATGAAAGAACGATGCGATAAAATATCTGGAGAGCTTGACGATCTCTACGAGGAGAAGAAAGCGTTAGAAGCCAAGGAGTTATTGGATGCAATAGCTCGCAGTTCTAAAACCAGAGCTGAGGTATTGGCATTTCTTGAAAGTTAACAGAAGGTTCAACACTACCTATTTTGAGTAATCGCTGATGGCGTTCTTATGTTGAGTAGGAAAAATATGAGAAGTTAGCATT
>JAHRFV010000007.1 GCA_019084435.1 Dethiosulfatibacter sp. | reverse complement strand
TTTATTATAGCTGTTTTCTGAACTACAACTTGTACAATAAAACCCTTACAATTTTTATCCGATGACTAACAGTGCTAAGACTCCCACTTCTATAAGTGGGAGATAAGCACTGTAGAGTCCCTGGATAACGGTCTCTAAGGTTCAGGTGGCGTTTCAAACACCACCTGAACCCAAGAGTCCTGTTGATCGTCAATATGTCTCTACAAACAATTCGAAATGTGCCATGGCGTGGTCACAAGCTGGACATTTCTTTGGAGCTTCTTTACCAGTGTGAATATAGCCGCAATTATTGCATTTCCACTCCACAATCTCATCTCTTTTAAACACCATATTATCTTCAATGTTTTTAAGAAGTTTCAAAAATCTCTTTTCGTGTCTCTCTTCCACTTCCCCGATTTCAGTGAAAACTTTTGAGATTTCTTCGAAACCTTCTTCTTTTGCAATTCTTGCAAATGTGGGATACATATCTGTATGCTCTTCATGCTCGCCTGCTGCAGCAGCCTTTAAATTTGATTTTGTATCTTGTAAATTTACAGGAAAACGCGCATTAACTGTTATGACATCGCCTTCCAGCTCTTCCTTAAGAAACTTGTATAATCTTTTTGCATGCTCCCGTTCGTTCCCGGCGGTTTCTTCAAAGATGTTTTGCATTTGAACATAACCATCTTTTTTTGCTTGACCGGCGTAATACGTGTATCTCATGGTTGCCTGAGACTCTCCTGCAAATGCTGTCATAAGATTGACAGATGTTTTTGATCCTTTTAATTGACTCACAATTTACCTCCTGATTGTATATTATTTAGTGTCTATATTTCACTTGATAATGATAACACATCCTCACACTAATTATCAAGATTAAAATAAGTATAAATATGAAATGATTACAATCACGAACGATTTAACGCTATTGTTTATTTTGTCCATTTGTTATACTATAGAAATAATTCGGCAAGGAGTCAGGTGATAATATGAGAATACGTGCATTAGTATTGGGATCTTTCAGTATCGTTTTAATAATTGTTTTCTTTACTGTATTTAGGGGGATGTCAAATTTTTTGAATGCATTCCTTGTGCCAATGACTCTGTTTGTTTTTCTGAAAGATCAGAGCAAGAAAGAAATAATGACCGTCTTCATTGCTGCGTTGTTTTTGGTATTATTTCTATTTCAGATGCAGACAATATTTTTCATCTTTTACGGGCTGGTTTCAATGATATTGATTGAACTGAACAAAAAAGATTTAAGTGTATTTTTAAGTACGATTATTGTAACATTTAGTTTGAGCTTGAGTTTTTATTTGGCGACAGTGATGACAGATTACCTTTTCATGACTAAGATAAGAGAATTTACGATTATCATGGTGGGGGGAAGTCCAATGTTATATGCTTTATATCTTTTGATATTTGGGCTGTTAATGAGCCTATCTATGATGATTGCAATTAGACTGTTTACCAAAATCGGTAAGAGTTGGAGAATGTTGAAATAAGAAGTGATTAGTGATAAAATCTTCTAGTGATCGGACAAAAATAAAATTGGAGGTTGTTATGAAAACAAGTGAATTGATGAATATTGCCCTGAAATTGGCAGGTCTTGAGAAAGAACCTTATGATACGACAATAACCGTCGAGGGTGATAATATACAGAATATACTCATTGGAGTCGATATGGAAACACCGGAAATGTTACTTGCAAGGGACTTGGGATTTGATCTGGTGGTCAGCCATCATCCAAAGGCAGATGAGACAATAATTGATTTTCACAAAGTTATGGAAATTCAGATTGATAAAATGATGGAGTTTGGAGTTCCTATCAATAAAGCTCAGAAGGCTCTATCTAAAAAATCAAAGTCAGTGGAAATAAACAGCCATGTATCCAATTACAGCAGAGCTTCATCAGCTGCAAAGTTGCTGAATATACCATATATGAACATCCATATGCCTTCAGATTTGATTGGAGAAAGATTTACTCAGAAGTATTTGGACGATAAACTTGGGAATAATAAGAAAGCTAAGGTACAGGATATATTGGATGCATTGAATGAGCTGGAATTATACGAGAAATCCTTGTCAAAGCCGGTTGTAAGATGTGGAGCTGCAACAGATTACGCAGGTAAGATTGCTGTCTTGTTCGCAGGTGGTACGAATGGCGGATCAGATGTCTATAAAGCATATTTTGAAGCTGGTGTGGGTACAATAGTCGCTATGCATGCACCGGAAGATGTTATAAAGGAAGTCCGTGAACAGAATATAGGCAATATTGTTGTAGCGGGTCACATGCCCAGTGATTCCATTGGACTTAATGAGATCATTAATGCATGGGAAGAAAAAGGCATGAAAGTCACCAAAATGTCCGGTATTTTGTAAAAAAGATACGTCCTCTTTATCATTTGGAGGGCGTATTTTAGTTTTTTAAATAACTCTGGTTAGTATAATATAAATGATATAGATTACCACAACTATTCCAATCAATCTGAACATAATTAACACCTCTTTTATTTAATGACCATGATATATTATAACATTTATACAACAATAATGCTATAAATAAGATAAATAATTATTTAAAACATAGACTTTTAATAATTTTTTAACGTAAGTCTAATAATTGTTGTTTTACCTTTATGATATAATACCATGTGAGCACAATGAAAAAGCCAAAAGGAGAATTCTATGATCGAAGTGAAAAACATCAAAAAAAAATTCCATGACAAAAAGACCGGCGATTTTTTTGCTTTAAATGATATATCTTTTACCGTCTCGGATGGAGAAATATTCGGATTACTGGGGCCAAACGGGGCAGGTAAAACCACGCTGCTTAGAATCTTATCAACAATAATGGAGCAAACTGATGGTACTGTTATTGTCAATGGATTTGATTCTAAAAAAAAGCCCGAGGAAGTCAAGAAGTCTATCGGTTTTCTTTCTGGAAACACCAAACTGTATAAAAAACTGACACCTACAGAAACCATGCGCTTTTTTGGCAGTTTTTATGGTATTGGAAAAGAAATCATGGAGCAGAGAATAGACAAAATTATTAACAGTTTAGATATGAATGATTTCAAGGATAGAATAATTGAGAAATTATCAACCGGTCAGGTTCAGAAAACATCTATTGCAAGATGCATGATTCATGACCCGCAGATATATATTTTGGATGAGCCGACCCTCGGTTTGGATATATTGACCAGTAGAACAATTATTGACTTTATAAAGGGGGAAAAAGAAAAAGGGAAAACAATCATATTCTCCACACATTACATGGAGGAAGCAGATACCCTTTGTGACAGAATTGGATTAATTCATCAAGGTAGTCTGATTCAGACTGGAACAATCGATGAGTTGAAAGAAAAAACCGGGAAGAACAATATCCGTGATATATTCCTATATTACATAGATCAAGAAGAGTGGATAGATGACTATGCATAGAATAAACCTGATATTCAAAAAAGAAATGAAGTCTTTATTTCGGGACAAAAAGGCTATCCTAACAATTCTGTTACCTGTATTAATCTATCCAGTTTTATTGATGTTTTTCATTGGTTTCACTGTTGTCGTGCAGTCTAATCTGGATGAAAAAATCAGCACAGTAGCTGTTGAAAACAATCCCCCACAAGTATTGATAGATAAATTGAATGATCATGAAAAATTGAATGTGGTGTATTCTACCAATGATTTAGATTCAGATCAAATTGATGCTTATTTGTCAGTTGCTCATGTTGACGGTGTTGAAAATTATACAATTGAGTATAATTCAACTATAGAGACTAGTCAATTTGCGGCAAATCGTTTAAAATCAGTACTCACAGAATATAATGAAGAGCTGAAAACCAGCAAGCTCAATGAGGCTGGTTTGGAAGCTTCAACACTTGACTTTGTGAATATTAAAAGCGAAGAGCTTATGGGAAATCGTGATGATCGAATAATTTCAATGATGATGGGCATGTTCTTTCCTTTTCTGATTATGCTATATGGCATAACAGGCACCTATACCATTGCATCGGATTTGAGTGCAGGAGAGAAAGAAAGAGAAACACTAGAAACCATTTTTTCTGTCCCCGTCAAAAGATTTGAAATTATCATGGGAAAGCTATTGGCTTGTGTAAATGTCGGTATAATAAGCGGTTTGGTCAATATCATTTCAATGTTTCCTCTACTTTATGCTGCAACTGTTGCCATTCCCGATATTAATATCAATGTATCATTTGTTCTACTGTTTTATCTGATTATTATGATTATACCTGTCATGATCATGACTAGCACATTTTTTATTGGACTTGGATTGGTTGCAAGAACATTTCAGGAGGCACAGTCTTATGGGTCTATACTTTTGATACTGTTTATGGTACCTACCTTTGTGGTGATGGTTCCTGATTTGGAAATAACCAATTTAGTACTATCAATACCAATAGCTAATGCTCTGATGCTAATGAAAGAGGCGTTTTTAGGAGAATACTCACTAATCCGCACGTTTTTTGTTTTGCTGATAAATCTAAGTATTTCAGGGGCTGGAATCATTATAATGAATAGATTGTTCAAATCCGACTGGGTCATTTTTGGGGGTGAGAAAGGATGAATTTCAGCAATATAAGAAAAATTATTGGCAAAGAGATTTTAGCATTATCAAGAAATAAGAGGGTATTGTTTGGACTTTTAGCACCATTGATATTAATGCCAGTTTTATTTTATGGCTATAATCAATTCACAGAGATCACTTCCAGAGAATCAGAGTCATCCATAAGTCATGTTGTGGTGATTGGAAATCTTCCTCAAACTGTCCGAGATTCACTCAGTGAGCATCAACAACTAGACATTTCAAATGAACCAATCAAAAGTGATGAGTTGGACTCCGTTGAGTCGGACTTGATACTATCATATGAATTCAAAGAAGGCGTTCATGATTTTGTCTTGACATATGACTCTGGTCGAGCTGCCGGCATGAGAGCATCTAACAGAGTATTACCGCTGATAGAAACATTTCAAGAAACCCAACAATTGGAATTTTTGAATGAAAAAGGCATAGCGGGAATTGTACTGCATCCTGTTGAAATTGATATGAAGGATTCAGCAAGTGAAAAAGAACTGTCAGGCTATTCTATGGCTAGTATCGTTCCTATGATGCTGACTTTATTTGCAATACTATCGGTGTTGAATTTTGCTGTGGAGTTGACCACAGCAGAAAAGGAAATGGGGACCTTGGAATCATTGTTTTCTATCCCGATTAGAAAAGCGGAGCTTGTTACAGCAAAACTAATAGCCTGTATCCTGTTTGGAGTTACGTCTATGAGTATAAGCTTGTCTGCCCTTGTTTTCATCATCCCCAGGTTGATGGACGTTAATCAAATGGGATTGAGCCTTGATCTATTTTCAACATTTACCTTGTTTCTGACGCTTCTCCCATTGATACTAATCGGTGCAGGTTTTAGCATTGGAGTAGGCCTATTTGCCAGTAGTTACAAAGAATCTGGTGCCTACATGACACCTCTGATTTTTGCATTTATGATTCCTGCATATATCGGCATTACGCCAGGTCTTGAAATCAATCCAATACTCAGCATCATACCTGTTTTGAATTCAACGCTGCTCATTAAATCAGTATTGATGGATAATCTTAGTTTGACCATGTTTGTGATGACATTCACAACGAATGCCTTGCTGTCTGTTATAGGTCTGACATTTATGTTTAAGGTTTTTGGTACAGAAAGGATTCTGTTTGGATCTGATTCAAGTACATCATTCAGACTTAACAGAAAATCAATTTTACGAAAAACATTTATTGAGGTTGAAGACGTTTTGATGAGCTTATCATTTATTGTTATCATATACATATACGTCGGAACAATCATATCCTCAAACACAGATTTTATTCAGGGCACTTTGATTATTCAGTACATGGTCTTTGGTTTGTCGCCCATAGCGATCCTGTGGTATTTAAAGGCATCAATAAAGGATTCGTTGGGAATCAAGGCTCCGTCTATCACGGGATTATTCGGAGGCTTCTGGGTCTGGATAGCGGCCTTTAGCTTGGTTATCATATATCAACTGATGATTACACCTTATGTCAGCCAAGCTCCGACTCTGGTTGAATTGGAGCAACAGATGAAAGCTCTTTCTCCTTTGCGCCTATTCTTGATAATTGCATTGACACCGGGGGTTTGCGAGGAGATTTTATTCAGAGGATTTGCCTTGCGCCCTTTGGAGAAAAAACTGGGACCGAAATGGGCTGTTTTAATTACTTCATTGGCATTTGCTATTGTTCATCTCGATTTTATCAGGCTGATACCCACTTTTATTTTAGGAGTGGCATTTGGTTTCGTAGCGGTTAAGACCAGATCGATTTT
This sequence comes from Dethiosulfatibacter sp., assembly GCA_019084435.1. The sequence goes on along the minus strand of JAHRFV010000007.1, from coordinate 2,985 downwards.
TCCGTCAATTATTCTACACACTTTGAATAATAGCGTAGCGATATTGTTTCCTTATGATAAATTTCTAACCTACGGCTACATGATACCTGTTTTCATCATTTCGCTTTTAGTGGTATTTATCATTTTTAGAAATCAACCCCGTTGATGAAGAAAACTCCCGATTGGGAGTTTTTGTGTTTTATTGTAGAGTTCGCAAATACTCTATGAATTGTTTGGCGATTCTTGGAGAGCGTCCACTTCTTGCAGAAGCAAAAATTTCCGCCTCACTTTCAAGCTCCTCTTTGGACAAGTTGATATTGTATTGAATAGCTAACGCCTGAACAATTTTCAGGTAGTTTTTTTTATCCGGTCTGAAGAAACTCACCATAAGCCCAAATCGGTCTGACAAGGACGTTAACTCCTGAATTGTTTCGTTCAAATGTATATCATCACCCTCTCTGTCAGAAAAAGTCTCTTTAATCAGGTGACGCCTGTTGCTGGTGGCATAGATAGCTGTATTCAATGGTTTTGCGGAGACTGATCCTTCAAGGATCGCTTTTAGAGAACCTAATTCATTGTCGTTTTTTGTAAAAGACAAATCATCTATATAGATAATAAATTTGAGTGGATTTTTGCTGAGCTTTTCAAGTACAAGTGAAATGTATTTAAGCTGATTCTTAGGCACCTCAACTAGCCTCAGACCTTGGGAATGGTATCTGTTGATAATCGCCTTGACGGTTGATGACTTCCCTGTTCCTGCATCCCCATACAGTAATACATTGGCTGCAGGCTTCCCATTTAGAAGGGCAAGGGTGTTATTTAAAACAGCATCTTTTTCTTTTTCATATCCCTTAAGATCGGCTAATGTAACAACATCATGGTTTGATACTGGAACCAACTCTCCCTTTTCTGTAGTGAAGTAGACGTTTTTGGCAAAAATACCATAACCGCTAATACCAATTTGGTTAATGCTATTATGGTAGGCAGCCTTAAAGTCAATGTCATCAGTCTCCCAGGAGGGAAGAAATCCTTTATAACTGATAGTTTTCTTGATTGAATCTGATGTCAATTGTGATATTTCTGATAGTATTTCAAGCTCGTTGTCCAATGCTTCTCTAATTAGATGGCTTACTTCAAGGTTATTGCCTATTTTTTTAACATAGATATTTTCGTCGACTGTAACCAGATTCAAAACATATTGCGTCAGGTTTTCATTTTCACTCAATAAAGCTGAAGAAAACGCGGCGTATTTTTCTACTTGACTGACGGTATCCTCGTTTTGTGATGCCAAAAGTTTTGATAATTTTGTTATGACTTGGTCATTTAGGAGATTTCTGAAAATAACCAATGATTGGAGTTTAATGTAGGTGTTTTTTAGATTTTGCATAGCAAGTCCTTTCTTTTCAAATTATAATATGTATTTTACTATATTATTCAGAAAAAGTAATTATAAATCGAGCAATGACTTTTTAAGTATGTCGAATTTTTTATTTTATTTACTATGATTTAACCACGTTGTATAATTGTACCATCAACATATAATAAGCCAAGGAGAGATGATATGTTTCTACTTATAACTGAATTATCAAGTAATTTTGGCATTATATTGATTATTATTTTATTACTATCTAATCAAAAAATATTCAAGCAAATGATTCTTAAAGAAGACATGGACTTAAAAGGGAAAATATTTTTATCACTTTTGTTTGGTGGGCTTGGAATACTTGCTACTTACTCAGGCGTTGATATTCTAGGCGCCATAGCAAATACAAGAGAAATATCGATTATACTTGGTGGGCTGCTCGGAGGACCTTTTGTTGGGACTGCAGGTGGACTGATAGCTGGCATTCATCGATACGTAATAGACCCTAATGGTGTTACTTCTCTACCTTGTGGTATTACTACAATCATAGGAGGAGTTTTTTCAGGGTATCTATATAATAAGACTGAATTCAGAGAAAGATGGAAGTCTGGTATTCTAGCGGGTCTAACAATTGTATCACTCAATATGTTGCTGGTTCTTCTCATGACAAAGCCATTTGAACTGGCTATTCAAATTGTTAAGACAATACTGATACCTATGGAACTGATTAATACCGTAGGAATCGTAGCGATTTTACTACTTACTGAAAATATTTTCAGGGATAAAGACGCCAGCGCTGCCAAACAAGCTGAAATAGCACTCGATATTGCTGATAAGACCCTGCCATATTTTTTAAATCCAAGTAAAGAATCTTATGTTGAGATTTGCAGGATTATCAGTAAATATGCAGAGGCTGATGATGTATTGATTTCAAATAAAACCAAAGTAGTGTCATCATCCAGACTTTTAACACAGGAGGAAAATGATACAGTCATCGATATCATTAAGAATGTGGAAGCTCTTCGTTCTGAAAAAGTGATTCAGATAAATGATCTAACAGAAAAGTACAATCAGTTCAAATATAAGAGTCTTGCAGCTTCTCCTATCTATGAAAACAATAAAATCATCGGATTTCTTCTTATACTTTTTAGCCGCAATGAAAAACTAGCCTACAAAGAAGAGGTTCTTTTTCAAAGACTTTCAAGACTGATTTCCACTCAGTTTGAACTGGTCAAAATTCAGCAATTGAAAAAAGAGGCTTCCAGATCTGAAATAAAGGCACTTCAAAACCAGATAAATCCACATTTTCTGTTTAATGCGCTCAACACCCTGATTTCTTTTGTCAGAATCAAACCGGAAGAAGCTAGGGAACTTGTTGTGAATCTCTCAGATTTTTTGAGATACAACATAGAAAACTCGATGAAACTGATCAATATCAATGAAGAAATCAAACATGTCCAATCTTATGTAAGTATTGAACAGGCTAGATTTGGTGAACGGGTTTCAGTTACATATGATATTGATCAGTTTCATCGAGTTTTCTATGTTGTATCTCAAAAAATCTGAGAGATTCACAACAAGTTCCCTAGCTTCTTCCGGTTTGATTCTGACAAAAGAAATCAGGGTGTTGAGCGCATTAAACA
>JAHRFV010000046.1 GCA_019084435.1 Dethiosulfatibacter sp. | reverse complement strand
TGCACAAATATCCGTTATTGTGTACATCTTATAACAAGAAGATTATATTACAAATACTTAACAATGATGTGTCGGTTCTTTCAATAATAAATATATCCCCAGAATACATGTGATATCTTCGGTAGTTGATATGTCAATATATTATTATATATTTTCGGGATATATTTATTATTGAAAGAATCGACACATCATTGTTAAGTATTTGTAATATAATCTTCTTGTTATAAGATGTACACAATAACGGATATTTGTGCACTCGCGTAAATGTCTCTATTATAAAGACAATAATCGTTTTCACAAGGTCAATTTGTTTACATTCTGTAATTTTATTTCTAAAATAGATAAAAATATCTTGCATATTTATTAGTATTACTATACAATAAAAAATAAATTTTACAAAAACTCTGGGGAGGAACTATTAAATGAAGAAAAGAATTACTGTTTTAATGATAATAACTATTTTAGTTTTATCTACAGTATTAGCAGGCTGTAATGCCGGCGGTACTACAGCTACAACAGCAGCACCGGCAACTGTGATTAAGCTTGGTGTTATCGGACCTTTAACTGGTGATTACAGTCAATATGGTGTTGCAGTTGAAGAAGGCGCAAAACTAGCTGCTGAAGAAATCAACGCAGCAGGTGGCATTAATGGTGCAATGGTAGAAATCATCGCCTACGACTCAAAAGGCGATAAGACAGAAGGTGTCAATGCTTACAACAGATTGAGAGATCAAGATGGTATTGTCGGACTTATAGGCGGAACATTTAGTGGTGTTACCCTCGCCATTAAAGAAATAGCTATAGAAGACGGTATGCCTGTGTTATCACCTACAGCTACAAACCTTGAAGTTACACTTAATGCACCTAATGTTTTCAGAGCATGCTATACAGATCCACAACAAGGATCTACAGCGGCAATATTTGCTGCAGATGAACTTGGTGCTACAAAAGCAGCTGTACTATACAATATTGAAGATCCGTACTCAGAAGGACTTGCAGTTGCCTTTAGAGATCAGTTCGCAAGCACTGGAACAATTACTAACTACGAAGGCTACACAAAAAATGATGCAGATTTCAAATCTGTTTTAACAAAAATCCAAGCTCAAGATCCTGATGTATTATTTTTACCAGACTACATCGCTAAAGTTGGTGTTATTTTAGCACAAATTAAAGAGATGGGCATTGATGTTGTCGCAATGGGTGGAGACGGTTGGGATGGTATAGAGATTGATTATGCTGATGTTGCAGAAGGTCACTACCTAGTTAATCACTATGCAAAAACAGACCCTGCTGAAATCGTTCAAAACTTTATTAGCGCATATGAAGCAAAATGGAGTAAAAGTCCTAATGCATTAGCCGCTCTAGGTTATGACTCAACCAAAATAATGGCAGATGCTATACTGAGAGCTGGAACAACCGAATCAGCAGCTGTCGTAGCCGCATTGGCAGCTACAGATATGGATGGTGTGGCTGGACACGTAACATTCGATGAAAATGGTGATCCCAACAAGAGCATCACAATCATTCAGGTTATAAATGGAGAGCATGTTGTTGCCGGTAAGGTTGGAGGAAATTAATAATCCGCTTAAACGAATACTTTTGTAGGAGAGAGGATTTCTCTCCTACAATTTTTTCTGAAACATCTGATTTGAATTAATTATAATTTTGTGAAAGGAGGAGTTTGATTGAATATATTTTTACAGCAACTAATAAATGGTTTGTCTGTTGGCAGCATATACGCTGTAATCGCTTTGGGTTATACCATGGTATATGGTATTATCAGGCTCATCAATTTTGCCCACGGTGAAATTATGATGATGGGCGCATATTTTGCATTTATAACTGTTTTTGCCACAGGTATGCCTTTTTATATGGTTCTGATTGTTTCGATGGTGCTAGCAGCGGTACTAGGTGTAACAATAGAAACGTTGGCCTATAAACCCTTAAGACAGGCACCTAGGATTTCAGCCCTTATCACTGCTATCGGGATGAGTTTATTTCTTCAAAATCTCGCTTTGGTAATATTTCGCGCAGATCCTAAAATCATGCCAGCAATCATACCTAAGCGTCCTATTTTGATTGGACCTCTTCAAATAGGAACAGTTACTATCACTACGATTACACTCTCTATCTTTTTTATGGTGTTGTTGGATTTTTTCGTTAAAAAGACAAAACCCGGAAAATCAATGAGAGCTGTTTCTGAAGATAAAGAGGCTTCTATACTGATGGGTATCAATGTCAACAAGACCATAAGCATCACTTTTGCCATTGGTTCTGCTTTAGGTGCTCTTGGAGGCGTTTTATATAGCGTGGCTTACACGCAAGTATTCCCCACTATGGGAATCATGCCTGGTCTTAAAGCCTTCGTTGCGGCCGTACTAGGTGGTATCGGTCTTATCCCCGGGGCTATGCTTGGCGGTTTTGTGATTGGTATGATTGAGACGATTGCAAAGGCTTATATATCGAGTCAGTGGTCAGACGCTATTGTATTTGGTATATTAATAATTGTGCTTTTAATCAAGCCAACCGGTATACTCGGTAAAAACGAAAGAGAGAAGGTGTAAATATGGCCAAAATATCAAAAAAGAATTACATAATCAATGTTTTAGCTATAATACTAGTCTTCTTATTATT
>JAHRFV010000142.1 GCA_019084435.1 Dethiosulfatibacter sp. | reverse complement strand
ACTTTCCCAAAGGCGTTAATGCCAATGCATTCGATTTGATTGAAGAGCTGGCCAATAAAATGTATGCAAATAACCTGAAACCGGAAATAGACGTGTTTGATACAGCTATGTTGTTCAATGCAATCAAAATACCTTTTTCACATAATTTGATTGCATTGAACAACATAGCTGTATCAAACACCTCTATTTCCGGTTTCAGGTTATTTGCATACATTTTATTGGCCAGCTCTTCAATCAAATCGAATGCATTGGCATTAACGCCTTTGGGAAAGTTTGATGAACCTGTTGACAAACTCGCCATGTGAGCGTTCAAATCAAGCATCTGTCCCCGCCATGCGATTGTATTCTCTCCACCCCTGGCTCCGGTTGAAACCTGTTTGATGACATTAACCTCATCTTCATCCAATCTGTCCAATACTTCCTTAAAGAGTTTTCGATCACTTGTTGGATTCATGTTTTCATCCCTAACATGGATATGCGCAACTGATGCTCCTAAAGCTACACATTTTTTTATGTCTTCGACAATTTCTTCAGTTGTCAGAGGTGAATTAGGATTTAATTTTTTTGTTGGTACATTTCCCGTAGGTGCTACCGTAATAATTAACTTGTTCATATATGCCTCCTTTAATCTTAATTTTATCTAATAAAAAAACCAACACAAAAAGAACTTTCTAATTCTTGATGTGCTGGATCTTATCTATTTTGGCAAATTGGATCCCAATTAGCCCGTAAATAAAGCAGCATTTCTTATATTTTCTTTTTTCCAGCTTTCATATTTTGAGTAATTGGCTTGTACAATAACACACAACGCCTTCTTGGAAGGCCCGTTAAACAATGTGTCAATTCTGTTATAAAATTCATTCAGGATATTTATGTTATCTAACTTGCACCCCATAAAAAGCATTTTTCCATAAGCTTTTGCTTCGTCGGTAATGAAAGTAAAGCAACAATCGATAATTTCATCTGTCGTATAATCAATGACAAAGCCAACTCCAGTGTGACCTTTGTAAAATGCTATTGAGATATTATGGGGTATCTTTGCATATGATATCATATATACTGATTTCTCAGGATATTTCTTCATTTTACTTAAGTCAAATGCTTCAATCACTTTTTCAGAGTAACAAGGCTCTAAAACTAAATCAAGGAGTTTTTTTTTACTAACTTCTTTCCACTCGTTATATTTATTATAATTTTCTCTAACAATTACGCATATGGCCTTCTGAGAATGCCCGTGAAAAAGAAGCCTAATCCTTTCAATTAAAGGTTCCACATCATTCTCATCAATGTTATAACCTACAATGATACTTCTTAAAAAATCTCTAGCCACTTTTGTCAACAAGGTGCAACTGATATCTTCTATGACTCCTGTCTGATGATTCACAATAAAGCCAAGTCCAACATAACCCTCATACACTGCTGCTGCTACATTAGATGGAATTTTAGAATAGGATATAAAATATACATGTTTCTTCAAATCATAATTCATCACTTTCATCTCCTATCCAATCAATACTTGATATACTACATTGTATCAGAATTTCGGATACAAATAAAGCACTAGTAATGTGGAAAGAATGAGGTATTTCAAATTTATGTATGTTATCCAATCATAGTTTTTAGATCATCACTTACTTCAAATTCAACGTCTGTGACACTTCTTAGATAAGCTAAATCAATTTCTGGTGCTATAGCTTTTAGTATAATTTTCCCACCTTCAAAGAAAAACATTGCCATCTCAGTTACCAGAACATCCACCTCTCCAAATCCGGTGATAGGAAGTGTGCATTCTTGTATGAGTTTTGGTTTACCTTTACTGGTATGAGTCATTGCTATAATAACCATCTTGGCACCTGTTACCAAATCCATGGCACCACCTACACCCAACATCTTGCCATTGGGTATTATCCAATTCGCAACATTCGCATGTTTATCTACTTCAAAAGCCCCGATGACAGTTGCATCCACATGTCCTCCTCTGATCATTCCGAACGAGGTACTGCTGTCTATATATGCACATCCCAGAGTCTCTGTAACGGGTTGGCGACCCGCATTTATCAGCTGAGGATGTATATCATCTCCTGTTGCTATGGGTCCTACGCCTACCAATCCATTCTCTGCTTGAATAAATACATTCTCATTGGTGACATAGCCTGCTACTGAAGTGGGCATGCCGACGCCGAGATTAAGAACGAAAATATCATCCTTATCATCGAATAGAGATGCTATGTTTTTTGCTATCCTGCTGGTGATTTGTTCTTTGGTTAGATTAATCATTCTAATAACCTCCCTTTACGACTGCTTGAACAAAAATATGCGGTGTGATAACACATTCAGGATCTAAATCACCAGTCTCGACAATCTCGCTGACCTGAGCTATCGTGTGTTTTGCAGCCATTGCCATTACAGGGTTAAAGTTTCTGGCAACCTTGCAGTATACCAGATTACCCAAACCATCTGACTTGTAGGCTTTAACCAATGCTATATCCGCATGAAGAGCATGCTCCAACACATAGGTCTTTCCATTAAATTCCTTAGTTTCTTTTCCTTCACCCAATTGGGTGCCCGCAGAAGCCAGCGTATAGTAAGCAGGTATTCCAACACCTGCTGCTCTAATGGATTCAGCAAATGTTCCCTGAGGGAGGAGCTTCACATCAATTTTCCCTGCATTATATGCATCAGCCACATCGGTGTTCCAGTTATAGTAATTACCAATCAAGGCTTTTATCTGGCCATTGGTTAACAGTCTGCCCAATCCTTCATTTGGAGCACCTAGATCATTGCTGATGATTGTCAGATCTTTTTTATTGGTTTTGATTAAGGCGTCTATCAGGTCATCAGGACAGCCCTTTAGTCCGAATCCACCAACCATGATCGTGTCTCCATCTTTTACTGCTGTCATCGCTGTTTCTATTTCCATAATTTTATTTTTTCTTTTCAAGATAACACTCTCCTATTCAATGTTTTCGAATGCGATTGCCATTCCGAGACCACCAGCCACACAAATGGTAGCCAGACCATATTGGACATTTCTTTTTTTCATCTCATAAATCAATGTCGTGGAAATTCTGGCCCCAGAACAACCAAGTGGATGTCCAAGCGCTATCGCGCCACCATTCACGTTGAGTCTATCACTATCAATGTTTAGTTCTTTTTGACAAGCAACTGATTGGGCTGCAAAAGCCTCATTTATTTCCACCAGTCCAAAATCATCTATAGTCATGTCCAGTTTGTTTAATAGTTTTCTCGTTGCCGGCACAGGTCCTATACCCATAATTCTTGGATCAACACCTACAGCGGTTGCATCCATAATTCTACAGAGTGGTTTTAACCCCAGTTCCACCGCCTTCTCCCCAGACATGATTAAGAGAGCTGAAGCGCCATCATTTCTACCAGATGCGTTTCCTGCTGTAACACTCCCACCTTTGAAAATTGGTTTAAGTGCTGATAATTTATCTATATCTGTATCTCTTTTAGGGTATTCATCTGTATCGAATACTGTTTCAGAGCCTTTTCTTCCTTTTATGATGACAGGTACTATCTCATCCTTAAATTTTCCTTCATCGATTGCTTTGATTGCCTTGATTTGACTCTCATATGCAAAAGCATCCTGTGCTTCCCTGGTCACATTATATTGTTCAGCAACAGTATCTGCAGTTTGAATCATATTGAACACACCGTACTTGTCACTGGGTTGCGATTTGGGTTGACTCTCTATGTTCGGGTCAATGAACACAGCATTTCCACTCCCAACACCAAATCTGGCGTTTCTGATATAAAATGGAGCTGTACTCATACTTTCTACGCCACCTACCAGCAGAATATCCGAAAAACCCGCCTTAATCTGCAGCATTGCATTCACAATGGCCTGCATGCCGGAAGCGCACTGTCGATGAACGGTGTAGGCTGGTACTTCTACAGGTATATCTGTCATAAGTGTCGCTAATCGTGCAATATTTGGTGCATCTGTCGTTTGTTTTGTTTGTCCTAATATAACTTCATCAATCAGTGCATGATCAAATTTCACTCTGCTCAATGCACCTTCTAAAGCTGTTTGTGCCAGATATTCCGGAGAAACATTTTTCAATGTTCCTCCGATAGATCCTATTGGCGTTCGCACAGCTGATACGATTACCACATCTCTCAATTTAAAATCTCCTTCTTTAATTATTTCTCAATGCTTCTAATCACTTGAAAAATACGCAGCCAAAGCAATATTTTTGTATGATTTATTATTGTATTCTTGTTATAGGATAAGGAATGCTAAAGAGATAATTACACCTGACATCAGCAATACCATTGCGCAGTATCCCATAATGTCACCTACATCCAGTCCAGCAATTGCCAGTGCCGGTAATGCCCAGAAAGGTTGAATCTGATTTGTCCAAGAGTCTCCCCATGCCAACGCCATATTAACCTTAGCAGGGTCAACACCAAGCGACGCTCCTGCAGTCATGGCTATCGGTCCTTGAACCGCCCACTGACCTCCACCTGAAGGCACGAAAATATTTACAAATCCTGCACTCCAGAATGTGAATAATGGAAACGTCTTAACAGTTGAGATACTTATGAACCATTCTGAAAGCATAACTGTAAGGCCTGAGCCTCTCATCATGCCCATGATGCCTGCATAAAACATAAACTGAAGTGTGATACCGGCTGTTGTCTTAACTGCATTCTGCATAGCCTTAACATAATTGCCGGGTGTCTTTTGTGCGAAGATACCAAGAACTAGGAAAATCATGATGACAATGTTTAGGTTTAGATCGAAAGAAGCGGACTTAATAAAATAACTAACAAGATAGATTAACCCAAGACCACCTATGATGTAAGCCAACAGCATACTGTTATCCAGTCGTTCTGAGAAAGTCATGTCTTTCTTATTAAGCACTTTTTTGACTTCCTTGACTTCGTCTCTGTCAATTTTGATTTCTATAGAGTCTTCATCGTTGGGAGTCATTGCTTTGAACAAGAATGGTATGGCTATCAATAGAGCTAAGGTTATGATTATATTCCAAGAGCTAAATAATGTCTGACTAACCGGAATGATTCCAACTACATCTTCAACAATATGCCCCTTGGTTGCAATCGCCAATGGAATGGATGAAGAGGGGCCTCTTGCTATATTACCGCTATAAGCTGCTGCGATAATCAGAGGATAATGTATCTTGCTCCCATAATTAACAGTTGCAATTTCTTTTGCAATCAATGCACCAGCTATCAATCCAAATCCCCAGTTGATATAACTGCAGATATACGATACAAAAGCGGTAAACATAACAGCTTGCACCTTGTTTTTTGGTAATTTCGCAAGCTTTTGCAGTATTGATACAACTACCTTGGAACTAGCCAATACGTGACCGGTGACTAGAACTAGAACCATCTGCATTGTGAATGCCAACAGCGAGTACAAACCATCCCCAAAATACTTAGTCATGTCCATAAATCCCGCTTCAGTGAACAACCATCCTGCCACAAAAGTTATTAAGCTTAATAAAAGTGCTAATACATAAGGACTTGGCAGATACTTTTTGACACCAATTACCAAAAAGTTTGTCATTTTTTTAATCATTTTAATTCCTCCATAGAATAAGTGATTTTTTCAAATAATATAACAGTACAATAACTCCTCTATCCTCCTTTTTTTTTTAAATACTATTAAAAAAGCCAGTAAAACAAAACCTCCTAAAGGTTTTATCTTACTGGCTTTTATTTGCTTATACAATATTGCTATTTGCATTATTATCGCAAATAAATCAGTGAGCTTGTAGCTTTTTATTCTTACTTTCTATATTCTACAACTATTGTGTAATTTCTGTCAACACTTATCTAAAACTATTATTATTCATCTTAATTGAAATAGTAAACGCAAGAGCCGTATTGCATTTAGTCTGCCAAAAATAGTTTTGTGTCCATTTGCGTTTAGTCTAAGAAATCCATTGCTTTGTCTTTTATCTTTTCTATCTTGTTCCCCCATGGGGGAACGT
>JAHRFV010000300.1 GCA_019084435.1 Dethiosulfatibacter sp. | reverse complement strand
TACGTTGCTGTAAGGATAGTAGCTATATCTTTTAAATTTCGGCGTATTATCTTCCCGCTTCTGGTTTTGGGCAAATCGTCAGTAAGATAAAGGTCATCCGGCCTAGCTATAGCTCCTATCCTTACAGCAACGTAAGACTTAAGTTCTAAGATAAGCTCTTCACTGGCTCCAAAGCCCTCTCTAAGGGTGACAAAGGCAGCTATGGATTGTCCTTTGACCTCATGAACCTTGCCTATACAGGCAGCTTCGGCTACTGCTGGATGCTCAACCAGAATGTTCTCCACTTCAGCTGTGCCAATACGATGTCCGGATACATTGATTACATCATCAACTCTGCCGATAATCCAGAACTAACCGTCTTGATCTATTTTTGCCCCGTCTCCTGCAAAATACTTATTCTGCCAATTGCTCCAATAAGTATCAATGAACCTTTTATCATCTCCATAGACAGTCCTGAGCATGGCGGGCCAAGGTTCAGTGATCCCTACGAAGCCTACCTCGCCTTTCTGTACCGGTTTACCGGACCTATCCAGCACCTCCACCTTCACTCCTGGGAATGGCAGAGTACATGATCCTGGTTTGAGCTCCGTAACCCCTGGCAGAGGAGATAACATAATCATCCCTGTTTCTGTCTGCCACCAAGTATCTACGATTGGGCACCTATCTCCTCCGATGTGTTTATGAAAAGATAGCAAATGTGGGTTTCCCAATCGCTGTTGCCACGTACCTGTTGGTCAGAGTGGAATCGAAACTCTCAATGCTGACTGAAAGCATCAACAAACTTTCAAGTAGCATTATAAATATAAAATGAATACAATATGAAACAAAATCCGGCTTCGGCCGGATTTTGTTGATATAATACAGTTAACAATTATAATATTTATCCATTCACCATATATTTTATACAAGTTGAAAATGGCTATTTTCCAATAGTTTCATATGTTCGATTACCTTTTGATACTACCTGCCGAATTTGTATTAACAAACTGAAAATACTAAGTTGTGCACATTATCCACAAAGTTATCCACAATTTGACAACACTATGTTAATTCTAGGTTAATTGTATATTAATTCATCGTTAAACTCATTTAATCGGGTTGAAATTATTGTACCGCCTTTCATTTTTTATAGTATAATAATATCAATGGAATAATAATAAATTAGTGAAGGGGGATTTATGAGTAAATTTACCAAACAGGAGATTAGTTGGATATTATACGATTGTGGCAATTCAGCCTATTCTATGGCTATCACAACAGCACTGCTTCCTATTTATTTTGGTATGTTCAGAACAGGAGATAGCATGGATCTTGGCTATTTCAACTCTTTAGCGAGTATCCTGGTGGCAATTCTCAGCCCGATTCTAGGAACCATCGCAGACTACAAAGATAAGAAGAGGCGATTTTTTTTATTCTTCTTCCTCCTCGGTGTCTTCTTTACAGCAGCATTGGCCATTGTTCCGATCGGCATGTGGCAACTACTAATATTTTTCTATATTCTTACAGCAGTCGGTTTCTCAGGAGCCAACATATTCTATGATTCTTTTCTGGTTGATACCACAACAGATGAAAGAATGGACAGGGTTTCCACAAATGGCTTTGCTTACGGTTATATAGCCAGTATCATTCCCTTTGGCATCAGCTTGGCGATTGTTTTTGTGATTGGTATGGATGAATACCTAGGCTTCCAGCTTGGATTTGTCATCACGGCTCTCTGGTGGGGACTTTTCACCATCCCGATGATCAGAAACGTGAAGCAAAAACACTATATTGAGCCTGAGCCCAATCCCATCAAAAACAGCTTTATCCGACTTGGGAAAACATTTAAGAATATTCGAGCCCATAAGCCTGTTTTTATATTCTTGATAGCCTATTTTCTATACATCGATGGTGTCGATACCATCATTAAAATGGCTGTTCCTTATTCCCAAAGTGTACTGGGTGCAGATTCTTTTGATATGTTTGTACTGCTAGGCATTCTATTGATCATACAAATCATCGCATTCCCTTTCGCTATCATTTAT
>JAHRFV010000238.1 GCA_019084435.1 Dethiosulfatibacter sp. | reverse complement strand
AAATCCCCAGTTAATCCAGCACGCAATTAGTGCTACAAACACCGTAATCATAACGGCTGAAGCCGGTGATTTTGCGGTGCTGCCGATTGACTGCAGAATCTTCTTGAAAACAGGTGCCTGCGCCATAGCGCTTCCTGTTACAAGAATCAATACCATCTGCATGGAGAAAGCCAACAAGGCCCAGAAACCATTTCCCCAATGTTTAACCATGTCCATAGGACCTTGACCTGTCAAAGCCAGTCCTAGGAGAACAACAATAAATGTAAGAATGACTGCGAATAAGAACGGGTCTGGTAGATACTTGTTGACAATTGTAACACATGCGTTTGTAAACTTTTTAAACATATGTTCCTCCTAAAATTTTTTTGCGAACAAATCTTCACATTTATATTATACTATAATGAATTTTCTTTGCAAGGTATTAGTAAATAAATACAATATTGGTAATTTTAGATGCAATTTAAATAAAAATAACCTTATTGAATTTTTATCTTCTTTTATAAGGTTATTTTCTATTTTAATTCTATATATTTTGTTTTAGATGTGAAATCTTGTTAAAATTTTATCTGTTGTTAACAACTTATTCCATAAACTCGCGATGTTTTTCTTCTCCTCTTAGGACTCTCAAGATACCCAAAGTCAGAGCTTCCATTTCATTCTCCCCCGGAATGATGATGACATCACCTATAAATTCTACTCTTTCCTTTACCCATCCCATCAATATTTTGGAGTATGCCAGACCACCGGTAAGTATAACGCCGTCTACATCTCCTTTAACAACTGTGGCCAACTCTCCGATTCCCTTAGCTATCTGATAAGCCATAGCCTCAAAAATTAATTTTGCATTTTGATCTCCCTGATCGATCATCTTTTGAACTTCTCTGGCATCAACAGTATTTAGATGCGCCTTCAATCCTCCGTTGCCTCGCATTTTTTTGGTGATGTCATTTTTACTGTGGTGGCCTGAAAAGCACAAATCCACTAATTTTCTACCTGGAACTCGTCCAGATCTCTCTGGAGAGAACGGGCCTTCATCATCAGATAATAGGTCAACCATCTTTCCTCCACTATGAACTGATAATGTGATTCCTCCACCAAGATGCGCCACAACAAATTTGCAATCTTCATATCTTTTATTCATATCATTGGCAACCTTGATAGCACATGCCCGCATGTTAAGAGCATGCAATAGACTTACCCTCTCAACCTCAGGTATTCCTGTAATTTTTGCAATTGGCTCCATTTCATCTACAGCGACAGAGTCATAGATATAAGCATCCACACCAACCATCTTTGCTATCTCATAGGCGATGATCCCACCCAAATTTGATGCATGTTCAACTCTAGGTCTATTTTTAAGGACATCCAACATAACATCATTTACTTTATAGGCACCAGACTTTACCGGTGGTAAAAGACCACCACGACCGACTACGGCTGATAGCTCTTGAATGTTGAAATTGTTTTTTTTCAAACAGTCCAGTACTTTTTCTTCCCTGAATTTATACTGGTCAGGAATGCTTTTGTATTGTGCGAGTTCCTCGTCATCATGTATTAAAGTTTCCACAAAAACTTCTCTCTCGTCATCATAGAGAGATATTTTGGTAGAAGTGGATCCAGGATTAATGGCTAAAATTTTATACATATTTGCCTCCACTGCTTTTTATTCTCCATTATATCAAATAGAATTCCTGTTCACAATATATCTTTATTTTTTGAAAAGAAACCATTTCTGGCTATCCAGCTCATATTTCAATTCATAAAGATCTTTGCCATTGTTCATGCATACAAAAACAATTCTTTCGTTTCCTGCCAGTTTTTCCCGGTACTGCTTGATTATTTTTCCGACTATGACAGGTCTGTCTTCATATTTAAACTTAAAAGGAACTATCTTTCCACCGGTTTCAAAAATTGCTATCATGTCAATCGGATGATTCAGAAGCTTCATAAGAATAATCCTCCTTAATTACAAAATACTTCGCATATCAGGATAGTCATCATCTGGATATCCTCCCAATATAGGGCTCAATCCCGAATCTATATAACCACCTCTTATAATTGAATATTT
>JAHRFV010000221.1 GCA_019084435.1 Dethiosulfatibacter sp. | reverse complement strand
TTCACGATAGATGTAATTATGCAATGGAAAAATGTAGCAAAGAGCCGCCTACAGAAATAGAAATCGAACCCGGACATTTTGTATCTTGCCATTTGTTGGGATAAGGAGAGAACATGATAGACAAAATATTTAATGAAATAGATGATATAAAAGATGAAATTTTTCAACTCAGCAGAAATATTCATCAAAATCCCGAACTCTGCTACGAGGAACATCTTTCTTCAGCTTTTATCAAAGATGTCCTTAAGAAGCACGGATTTTTAATTGAAGATAATTCGGGAGGTATGGAGACTGCTTTTAAGGCACGGTTCAAAGGATGTTGCGATGGACCAGTTGTAGCTTTTTTGGCGGAGTATGATGCATTACCAGGTATTGGACACGGTTGTGGACACAATTTAATTGCCTCTGTCTCAACTGGAGCAGCTATTGGACTTAGCAAGCTTATGGGCCAGATAGGTGGTGAGGTCGTACTTATGGGAACTCCAGCAGAAGAAGGTGGCGGCGGTAAAGTGATTCTTCTCGAAAAAGGGGAGTTTGATGACATAGATTATGCCCTTATGACACATCCAAGCACAGAGAATCTTATTGGTCGAGGAGGATTGGCTACTACAGGGATGGAGATAACTTTTACAGGGGTATCTGCACACTCTGCTGCACCAGAGGATGGTGTAAACGCACTACAAGGTGTCATTCAGACATTTAATATGATAGATGCTATCAGAGCGCTGTTGCCTTTAAAGGCCAATATCAACGGGATTATAACCAAGGGTGGTATTGCAACAAACATAATACCTGATTATGCTCAGTGTCGATTGTCGGTAAGAGCGGGTTCTTTTGGCGACTTGAAAGCAGTTATCAACAGAATAAGAAATGCTGTAGCGGCGGCTGAACAACTAACTGGAGCAAAGTCAACAATTGTCACTGGTAGAGTTTATGCAGAACGCTACCCTAATTTGACTATTGGGGAAGTTTTCAAAACCTATATGGAAAAGCAAGGCGAGACGGTGAATTATCCAGATCCCACTGCCAAAATTGGATCTTCAGATATAGGAAACGTCACTTTGAAAATACCAGCTATTCATGCTTATATCAAAATTACTGATGAGAAAATCGTATCTCATTCATTGGAGTTCACTAAAGCCAGTATAACTGAGAAGGCACACGATATTACATTAAAGGCTGCAAAAGCACTAGCTTGTGCAGGATATGAGATATTGACAGATGAGAATCTGAGAGTTGAGATTCAGAAGGAGTTTGATAGTAAGGTACCGATTTATAGTTCAATGAGTCTGGATTGATGTACTAAATAATGGAGGAAAACAATTAATGATTAATAAAATAAAACAAGACACTTCATCAATTAAAGATAAAGTGATTGGTTACAGAAGAGATTTTCATCAGTATGCAGAATCAGGTTGGACAGAATTTCGGACCTCATCATTAATAGCACGCAGGTTAGCAGACTTGGGTTATAAAGTGATGGTAGGGACGGATATTATCAGTAAAGAAGACCGAATGGGTTTGCCTGATGAAGCTGTGTTGGCAAAGCACTGGCAAAGAGCAATGGAACAAGGAGGAGATCCAGAATTCCTTCTCAAAATGAAGGGTGGATTTACCGGGGTCGTTGGTATATTGCAAAATGGAAATGGACCTGTAAAGGCATTACGCTTTGACATAGATGCATTGGATATTGAAGAGGCTGATAATACAGACCATTTACCGGTCAGAGAAGGATTTGCATCCATTAATACTGGTGCCATGCATGCATGTGGTCATGATTTTCATGGAGCCACAGGACTTGGTGTGGCAGAAATACTAATCAAAAACCGTGATTTGATTAAAGGTACAGTCAAGCTAATCTTTCAGCCTGCAGAAGAAGGGGTAAGAGGAGCAAAATCCATGGTTGCTGCCGGGATATTAGATGATGTCACAGTTTTATTTGGTCACCATGTCAACCCCAGTTGGGAGGTTGGAGAGATTTCTTCAGGATTGAGTGATTATATTGCCACTAAGAAGTTCGATGTTACTTTTCATGGGAAACCCGCTCACGCAGGAGCAAGTCCACAAGCAGGTGCTAATGCAATGGTAGCTGCAGCCACTGCTATCCTTAATCTTTATGCAATCTCCAGGCATAAAGGTGGTGAGACACGTATAAACATAGGAAAGATGACTGCGGGTAGCGGACGAAATATAATATGTGATAAAGCTCATTTGGTGATGGAAACTAGAGGAGCTACAACCGAGATCAGTGATTACATGTATGACAAAGCGCAAAAGATTATACAACATGCAGCTTTGATGCATGATTGTACTTCTGAGATTGTATTTATGGGTGAAGCACAGAGCGGAAAGAGTGATCCAGAGCTCATGGATTTTGTGGAGAAAACAGCTATTGAGATTGGGAACTATAAATTGATTGATATCCACAAGAGCGGAGGAAGTGAAGATTTCACCTATATGATGGGGAAAGTACAAAGCAATGGTGGTAAAGCAGTAAATATCGGTGTGGGTGCTGGTAGATTAGGCGGCGGAGCTCATGCCCATGATTTTGATGTTAAAGAAGAGACGTTGGAG
>JAHRFV010000043.1 GCA_019084435.1 Dethiosulfatibacter sp. | reverse complement strand
TTTCAGAGTAAATTTTGGGTTCGGAAGCTTAAATTATATCTCAAAAAAGGGGGTCATTGTTATTTTTGTTAAAAAAAGAGTGAAACCCTTGAAAATAAAAGGATTTAAAATAAAAAACGAGTGTCTTAGTTGACACTACGGATATGATTATGGAGGTATTTGAATGAAAGTGAAAGTTGCAGCTATTCAATTCGCACCTGAGTTTAAAAAATATGAAGACAATATGGCAAAAATAGAAGATTTACTGAAGAGCGCCTTCGAAAAGGGATCTCAATTAGCTGTTTTACCTGAAATGTGTACAACTGGTTATATATTTGATAATAGAGACGATATTCGTGATTATGTCGAGACAGTACCGGGAAGAACCACTGACAGACTTTGTGTATTGGCAAAACTATACAATATGCATATTATTATCGGACTGGCGGAAAAAGATGAAGACGATATTTTCTATAATACCGCAGCATTGATTGGCCCTGAGGGTTACATAGGAAAATACAGAAAGATTCATCAGTTTATAGCTGATCCATTGTGGTCGGCTGATGGAGATTTAGGATTTGAAGTTTTTGACACTAAAATAGGAAAGATTGGAATGTGTATATGCTTTGATATGAATGTGGAGGAAACCTGTGCTGTATTGGATAGAAAAGATTGTGAGATATTCTGTGCGCCATCAAATTGGTTTGGAGAGAAACCGATGTCACCGGTTTGGATTACAAGAGCTTTTGAATTTGAAAAACCCATGGTAGTGTCCAATCGAACGGGGAAGGAAAGAACTACAGTCTTTGACGGTATCAGCTGTATTATAGATAAGCAAGGCAACATCCTAGACTCGACTGACAGTATCGAAGGTATAGCTATAGCGGAGGTTGATGTCGTTCAGGTAGAACCAAGAGTAAAGAAAGACTTTTATAAAGATTTGTCTAGACATTCATACGGCTGGAATCCTAATTGGTTCTTTAGGCAAACATCCAGAAAACTACCCATTGGTGATGATTTTCAGGCAGCTGTTGTTCAAATCAAAAAAAGTGATTGCGGGATGTTTTCTGAAAACAAGAAAATGATTAAAAAAATGATTGTTGACGATCTAAATTCCAATACAAAAGTGGTGGTGTTTCCGGAAGGCATTCTCAACGGGATTGACAAAGAGATCCATTATGATGATGTCGTATCTTTTGCTAGTGAGTTATGTCCTATTTTATCAAACTATGATGGCTATGTTGCGCTTAGTGGCATTATAGAAGAGGCGGGAAAAATCAGCTCCAGAATATTTCTAATCGGGAAAAATGGCATTGCCGCCCAATATAAGAGGATTTACAGCGGTGAAGGTATTATTGATGATTATGGTACAAAACCTGAATTTATAGACACAGAATATGGCCGAATCAGTATGATGTTCGGTGATGAGCTGATTAATATGGAGCCGGCCAGATGCATGGCTCTGGATGCGGTTGATATGTTGTTGATTCCAGAAAAAGACGGCAATGCGTATAATAGATATTATGATAAGTTCGATCTTCTATGGTCATTGGCGGGCGTTAGAGCTAGAGAAAACAACATGTATATCCTTTATGCCAATTATATCGGAGGCAACAGCGCTGGATTCTCAGGAATATTCGGACCGGATGCCTTTGTAAGGCCTGACGACTTTGTTTATTCGGATAGACTCGAAGGCAGTGTGAGAATGATGATATATCTAAGGGAAAACTCAAGAGTTTTTCCAATGAATAGAGTGAAGTACAAACCATTGTTGCGATTTCGAAAGCCAAATTTTTATAGAGCATTATTCTAAATTTATCTAAGAAATACAAAATGAATCAGTTTTTTATGCCATTCTTTTAAAGAGGACTTTGTTTTCTCCAAGGCTGCTGAACTATAACTTTCTGCTATTATCGGATAAGGGTAAATGATACCTAAGAAACTTGATGGTTTTAAACCCTTTTGAATGGCCAATGTTGCAAGGGGGATTAAATCACCTGCTTTTTCAGAAACGATAGTGGCGCCGATGAGCAGACCTTTTTTATTAACCACAAGCTTAAGAAATCCAATTCGGTCATTATCAGTCCTTGCTCGATCGTTTTTATTCAATGGAAAATAGAGTGACTCCTTATATAAACCTTGATCTCTTGCCTGCGCTTCCGTCAGACCTACATGAGCTACTTCTGGTTTGGTATAAGTGCACCAAGTCACTTTTTTATAATCAACTTTTGAACCTAATCTAAATAAGACGTTACGGATTACGATACCCGCTTGATACCCTGCCATGTGGGTGAATAGATAAGGACCAACCACATCACCACAAGCATAGATATTGGATTCATGAGTGCGCAAGTTTTGATCTGTGATAATAAAACCCTTTTTATCACATTGCACCTTGGTGTTTTCTAGACCGAGAGACGCTGTGGCAGGCTTTCTACCTAAAGCAACGAGCAAAGTATCACCGGTGACTTCTATAGGAATACCACGTTCTTCAAACTGTACTTTCACATCGTTGTCGATTGAAACCACTTGCATAATGGCGGCATTTAAATGAATTTTCATACCAGCTCGAGAGAGAGTATTTAACATCGTATCATGAACTTCAGGTTCGTCTCGCTGAAATAGCCTGGAAGACCGACTAATGATGGTTACATCTACTCCTAAGTGGGAAAAACCTTGTCCCAATTCCAGAGCAATAGAGCCAGAACCTAGTATTAGAAGCTTTTTAGGTAATTCAGGCAAATCAAAAATATCCAGATTTGTCTTGTAAGGAACTGATTGGAGTCCAGGGATTGAAGGAATTAGAGGGTCTGATCCGGTAGCAAGTACGATATTTCGGCCAGTGATTTTTTCTTCCCCAATCAGAACTGTATGATTATCCAAAAGATATGCTTTGCCTAAGAAAACATCAACACCCATTTTTTCAAAACGTTCTTTAGAATCATGGGGTTCAATTTCTTTGATGATGGATTGAATCCTGGTTTTTACAGCTTGCCAATCAACATTTATGGGTCCGGAATCAATGCCGTATTGAGAACCATCGTTCATAGCTGAGGCGATATGGGCAGATTTCAAGAAGGTTTTACTAGGAACACAACCGGTATTCAGACAATCTCCTCCCATTTTGTCGGACTCTATGAGAGCTACTTTAGCACCTATGGTAGCTATTCCGCTTGCCGTTACCAGACCAGCACTGCCAGCGCCTATAACGATTATATGATAATCATATTTCATCACAACCTCCTTCAAATCATTACTTGATTATATCATGAATCTTAGCGTAAAGTTATTGTAGGAAAAAAATATAAAAAGAAAGTCTCTTTCGTGTTATGATGAGTTTGCAAACAAAATCTAACAGAAGGAGCTTTCTTTT
>JAHRFV010000002.1 GCA_019084435.1 Dethiosulfatibacter sp. | reverse complement strand
TTACAAAGTGTCAAAGACCCGCGATGATATAATCAGCAGCTTATAATCAACAATCCGTTCCATATTTAACTTTTAAATGGACAAGGGTCGAATGACTCTTGTTTTTTTGGCAAAAAAAGCCAACAATCAATTATATTAATAAGAACATTAAAAATATTAATAAAAACTATTGACATATTAATTTAATTGATGTAATATATAATTAAATCAAGATAATTAATTATATAATTCATAAAATCAATAGATTATCAATAATAATTAATGAGGGTTAAAATGATGAAAGAGATTATGGAAGTGTTGGATCTGATAGATGACAAAAAACTAAGTGTTGATGAAGGCATTAAAGTGATTGAAGAATTGAGAGGCACCCAGAAAATTGTCAAAAAATCAAGGTGGATAAAAATAAAAATCAAAGACGGTGAAAGCGGCAAAAAAATCAATCTTCCACCCATACCACTGGGGTTGGCAGGGAGTCTCGCTTCCTGGGGGATCATGATGGGAATCAATCACTCTGATGAGAAAGAAGTTCTTCAGAAATTAGACAGAAAAGATATCAAAATGATGTTTGATGTCTTCAAAGAGTCGCCACCGATGGTGATTGTTGAAATATATGATGAGAGTGAAGGTACGGAAGTGGAGGTTTATACGAAATGATGAGAAAAGCAGAAATGAAAAAAGAGGTTATAGGAGTATGCCCGGTTTGTGACAATAAACTGAAGGTGACCCAATTGGCCTGCAGAAGATGTGGAACAACCATATCAGGAGATTTTGAACTTTGTAAGTTTTGTCAGCTGCATAAAGACCAGAAGTATTTTGCAGAAATATTTATCAAAAACAGAGGCAATATCAAAGAAATAGAAAAAGAATTGGGCGTATCATATCCGACAGTTAGACGATTATTGGATGAAATCATAGAAGCATTGGGATATAAGGAAGCGGCCAGGAAGGATTTGGTCAACCAAAGTGAAGTGCTCGAAAAGCTAAGCAAAGGTGAACTCACTTCAGAACAAGCTCTAAAACTATTAAACGGCGAAGCCCTATAGGAGGATTAAAATGAACGATGAGAAATTGAAAATATTAAAGATGATTGAAGAAGGAACTATAACTGCGGATGAAGGATCCAAACTGCTAGCATCAATAGATGACAGCAAAGACCTGAAGATACAAGAGACCACAGGCGAAAAGCCCAAATGGCTAAGGGTTAAAGTATTGAGCAATGAAAATGGCAAAAACACCAAGGTCAAAGTCAATATACCCATAGCCCTAGTGGAGACCGGATTAAAGATTGGAAAGAGCTTTGACAAGAATTTTGAGGAATCCATGAAAGGGATCGATCTTGGAGAGGTTATGGAAATGATCAGAAACGGAGCAGAGGGCAAGATTGTCGAAGTGGAGTCAGATAACGGAGATATCGTGGAAGTGTACGTGGAGTAATCAAAATAGAAAAGCAATAAACAATAAACAAAAATAATATCACCGTATTGACAAGCCTGTCATATGGTGATATTATTTTACATATTCTATTAGGGAGTTACTCCAATGAGAGAATTATTGATTCAACAACCAGAACAATTTAATGTACATCATCATAGAAGCCAGAGTTTGCTGTAGAACGTTTAGTTCACGGATGCAAGCTCTATTAGTTTTTACTAAGAAGACGGCATCTGTGATGGAATAAAGAACTTTTATGCCATTTGGATGCCAAATCCGAATGGCATTTTTTTATATTTACGAAATCAGGAGGGAAACATGAGATTTACCAATATTAAAGATGAGATGGCATACTCAGAAAAACGCCACACTTTAAAAAATGATATCGAGAATATGGTTATAAAAAAAGGATACAAGAACTATGAACCGGGTATCATTGAAGATTATGACAAATATATCCAAATCAATACCAGATCAAATAAAAAATCCATCGTTAAGGTCATGAACGCTAATGGTAGCATTTCAATACTTAGACCAGATATAACATCAAACCTTTTGAATAACCTTCTTCCAAGGTGGCAGGTAGGACTAGAGCTTAAGATATTTTACTACGAGAAGATATTCAAGCAATCAGGTGGAAGCATCAAGGAAATCAGACAGATGGGCGTCGAATGTCTAGGTCTAAATACAGTCGCTTCAGACAGGGAAATCATTCTTCTGGCTAATGAGATACTTAGTAGATACAGAATCAATTATGTGTTGGAAATCGGAAGTTCGGAGTATCTTAAGGGATTGCTGAACGAATTTTATCTCGAAGAGGAAGAGTATCATCAGATTCTGTACTTTATAGACAGGAAGAACAAACAAGACCTGAAGAAATTCATCAAGGGCTTCGAAAAAAATGAAGCATATGAAGCATTAATCAATCTAATCGACCTGAAAGGGGAGCCTTTTGAAGTCATAGAAAAGGCAAGGTCTGGATTTCTCAATGAAAAGATGAAAAAAGGACTTGATGAGCTCTCTGAAATCATAACAATCAAAGATATCTCGGAGTTTAAGGGGCAAACCCTATGTGACCTATCTATGGTATCGAGTTTGGGATATTACTCAGGTATTATGCTAAGGGGCTACTACAGAGACTCCAACAGGGAGATCATAAAAGGCGGAAGATATGATACGTACACAGAGCAATTCGGAGATGTCATTCCAGCAATAGGATTCTCTGTTGAGATGGACGAGCTTCTAAGAGTATTATATGAGGGAGGAGAGATCTGATGGATTATTTGACAGTAGCATTGGCAAAGGGAAGACTAGGAGAACAATCAGCGGAACTATTTGAAAAAATTGGCATTGGAAAGAGCCTAGACCTCAATTCAAGAAAACTTGTATTTGAGGACGAGGAGAACAAAATCAAATTCATGCTCTTGAAAAATTCAGATGTTGTGACATACGTGGACAATGGTGTTGCTGACATAGGAATTGTAGGAAAAGATATGGTCAAGGAAAGCCTTTCAAAAGTTTTTCAGCTCCACAACCTCAATTTTGGATATTGTAAAATGTGCATTGCGGGTGAAAAGGGCAAGACTGTATACAGAAACAACGCCATACTAAAGGTTGCGACAAAATTTACTAATTCAGCCAAGGCATACTTTGATTCAAAGGGTCAACGCATACAGATCATAACACTCAATGGATCGGTGGAGCTAGCACCAAAGCTGGGGCTGGCAGATGTCATCGTGGACATTGTCGAAACAGGAAGCACTTTAAAGGCCAATGGCCTGGAGGTCCTAGAGGAAATGTTTGATATAAATCCGGTGATTATAGCCAATAGAATAGGATACAAGTTCAAGATGAAGCAGATCGATGGGATAATCGCTAAAATTGAAGAATTGGAGAGAAAACAAGATGTTAAAAATATATGAGTCATCAGAAAATACGAAATTCTTAGAAGAGTTAAATAAAAGAACCAACGCAGATTACAAGGAAGTCTATAAAGTGGTTGAGCAAATCATTGAAGACGTCAAGCTAAATCAGGATGAGGCTCTTTACAGATATACTGAGAAATTTGACCGTGCAAAGCTAACAACCTTGGAAATCACCAAAGACGACATGAAGCAAGCCTATAATCGGTTGGATGAGGAACTTTTGAAAACCCTAACCAAAGCTCACGACAACATCAAAGACTACCACGAAAGATTTGTTAGAAAAACCATGACATACAAGCCAAATGGTGAGAATATTGTTCTGGGTCAAGTTATCACCCCTATAGAAAAAGTCGGTATCTACATCCCTGGAGGAAAGGCCGCTTATCCGTCGACTGTATTGATGAATGCCGTACCCGCTAAGATTGCAGGTGTGAAGGAACTGATTATGGTCACGCCTCCAGACTCTGAAGGGAGAGTAAAGGACTCCATTCTGGCAGCGGCATATATTGCTGGTGTAGACAGGGTATTCAGTCTGGGAGGTGCTCAGGCTATAGCCGCTCTGGCTTTCGGTACTGAAAGTGTCCCTAAGGTTTATAAGATAACAGGTCCCGGAAACATATATGTAGCAGCGGCAAAAAAACTCGTCTCTGATTTTGTAGGGATAGATATGATTGCCGGGCCCAGTGAAATACTGATTATCGCAGATGATTTTGCGAACCCGAGATATATAGCAGCTGATCTGATTTCACAAGCAGAGCATGATGAGATGGCGGCAGTCATACTCGTCACCGACTCTCCAAGACTGGCGAGAGAAGTCAATAAAGTCCTTGATGTTCTGGTTGAAGAGATGGATAGAAAGGAAATCATCAAAAAGGCGATGGATAACTATGGCGCAGCCATCATAACCAACTCCCTGGAAGAATCAATCGACATCGCTAATGAGATTGCTCCTGAGCACCTTGAGATCGCCACCAGAAATCCATTTGAAGACTATAAAAAGGTTAAAAACGCAGGGGCTATATTCCTCGGAGAATACACACCGGAACCGGTGGGAGACTATTTCGCCGGTCCAAATCATACGCTGCCCACAAGCTCCACCTCCAAGTTTTCTTCAGCCTTGAGTGTGGATGATTTCATCAAAAAAACATCCCTGCTCTATTACAGCAAAGAGGCCTTGAGGGATTATAAGGAAGACATCGTCAGATTCGCAAACGATGAGGGCTTCAGCGGACATGCCAATGCCATAAAAGTCAGATTTGAAGGAGAATGCAATGATTGAATTAAAGAAAAGTGTCAGAAATCTCAAACCCTATTTTGTCAATCAGGTACCCTATAAAGTAAAACTGGATGCAAATGAGACAAAAAATTATCTCCTAAATCAAGAAACTCTTTTAGAAAAGATTGAGGCTAATATCTATCCGGACAGTGATGCTACGATACTGAGACAGAAGCTGGCTGACTACTACGGATGCAAGCCAAACAACATCATGGTTGGCAATGGATCAAGCGACATGATCAACCTCGTCATCAATGGCTTCTGTGAGATCGATGACAGTGTTTTAAGCTTTACACCATCCTTCAGCATGTATGAGAACTACTGTGTCATGGCAGGTGCCAAACTAGTCAAGCTGGAGAGCAATGAAGATTTCTCCGTTGACATCAATATGCTGGTGGACAAGTCCAAAGAAATCAAGCCTAAAATAGTGATTATCTGCAACCCCAACAACCCAACCGGGTATTATCTGGAGAAAAAAGACATCATTGGCGCTCTTAATCAGGTGAAGGATTCCATCATCGTACTGGATGAAGCCTATATAGATTTTGGAGGCGAATCCTGTGTAGATCTGATCGATAAGTATGAAAATCTGATTGTCATGCGTACGCTATCAAAAGCATTTGGTCTTGCAGCGCTGAGAGTCGGGTGCATGATTGCAAATGAGACAATGATTAACAGGCTCTGGGCCATCAAATCACCCTATAATCTAAATGCCTTATCGCAGTATTATGGGGCAATGGCGTTTGACAGACCATCTGAAGTATCTGCTTTTGTTGAAGAGATAGCAACACAAAGAGAGCTGCTGGCGGATAGACTTAAGGTATTGGACTTTGAAGTCTATCCAAGCAAAGCAAACTTCCTGTTCGTTAAACACAATCGACAGGATCTGTTTGAACTGTTAAGTGAGCGGGGCATACTAATCAGAAAAATGCCGATGAATTCAATTAGCTATTATCGAATTTCTGTCGGCTCTGAGAAAGAGAACGAAATTCTAATCAAAGAATTGGAGGAAATACTATGAGAGCTTCAACCGTTGAACGAAAAACAAAGGAAACGGATATATTCGTTGAATTGAATATTGATGGAACAGGACAAACAGATATAAGCACAGGGATTGGCTTTTTTGACCATATGTTGATCTTGCTTGCGTTTCATGGCAAATTTGACCTGACAATCAGATGCCAAGGCGATCTGAAAGTGGATACCCATCACACAGTTGAAGACATAGGTTTGGCATTGGGACAAGCCTTTCTCCAATCCCTCAATGACAAAAAGGGTATCAGAAGATATGCCAATGCCTACATTCCAATGGACGAATCATTGGCAAGAGTAGTGCTGGATATCAGCAACAGACCATACCTTGTATATAATGTGGATTTGAAAAAAGAGTATCTAGGTCAAATGGACACCCAGAATTTTGAGGAGTTTCTAAGGGCATTTGTCATGGCAGCCAAGTTGACCTTGCATGTTGAAGTCCTATATGGCAATAACGACCACCACAAGATCGAGGCTGTTTTCAAAGCCCTGGGACGTGTATTGTCAGAGGCAGCAGACATTATAGGTGAAGGAATCGCTTCATCAAAAGGGGTGTTGTAGATGCATGTGATAATGGATTATGGATTGGGGAATCTAAATTCGGTGCAAAAAGGCTTTGAGAGAGTCGGCTTGGACACCGTCATCACAGATGATTTGACCATGATTAGGAATTCCAAATCCATCATACTTCCGGGCGTAGGCGCTTTTAGAGATGCTATCAACCTACTGAGAAAAAATGGTATGTTTGACGTCATCATTGACGAGGCTAAAAAGGGTAAACCCATTCTGGGAATCTGTCTAGGTATGCAACTGTTATACGAACGAAGCTATGAATATGGTGAATATGAAGGATTAGGTTTGATAAGGGGAGATATAAGGATGATGGATATTTCACTTAAGGTACCCCATATGGGTTGGAACTCCCTCATCTTTGACAGATTGGAAGATCCATTGCTAAAATATGTTACTGAGGGAGATTATGTCTATTATGTACACTCATATTATGCGGACTCTGACAAAAAAGAAGTCATAGCCCACTCAAACTATGAGATTGATATTCCGGGAATTGTGAAGAATGAGAATGTTTACGGCATACAGTTCCATCCCGAAAAAAGCGGTCTGGTGGGGCATAACATACTAAGAGCCTACAAGGAGTTGATCATATGATACTGTTTCCAGCGGTGGATATAAAGGATAATAAATGCGTGAGGTTGACGCAAGGAGATTTCAACAAAATTAAAGTCTATTCGGACAACCCGGTTGACATGGCCATCAGATGGGAGCAGGCAGGCGCTGAGTATCTACATGTCGTCGACCTGGATGGTGCAGAGTCCGAGTCCCTAATCAACAAAAAATCCATCAGAGAAATAACAAAAAGCATCTCAATACCCATACAGATTGGTGGAGGCATAAGAACCGCAGCAAGAATAGATGAGTTGCTTTCCTTAGGTGTCAGCCGGGTCATATTGGGAACCATAGCGGTTGAGAATCAGGAACTGCTGATGGCATTAGCCAAAACCTATGCCAATCAAATGGCAGTTTCTGTGGATGCTGTGGAAGGAAAGGCTGCTGTCAGAGGCTGGAAGGACGTAACGTCCGTGGATGTCATCGATATCTGTCAAATCATGGAGAAATCAGGCATCAAAACACTGATCTATACAGACATACTCAGAGATGGGATGCTCAAAGGACCCAATATCGCCATGTACAAAAGACTTCAGGATATAACAAATCTGGATATCATAGCATCAGGCGGCGTGACAACGATACAAGATATTGAAGACCTGAAAGCTATAGGGCTATACGGTGCTATCATTGGAAAGGCTCTTTATGATGGCAATCTGGATTTCAAGGAGGCACTGAAATGCTTGCAAAAAGAATAATTCCATGCCTGGATGTTAGAAACGGAAGGGTAGTAAAAGGAAAGCAGTTCAAGGATATTGTAGATGTGGACGCACCGGAAAAGCTAGGCAAATTCTACAGCGACAATGGAGCCGATGAGCTTGTGTTCTATGATATAACCGCATCCAGTGACGAGAGAAAGACATCCCTTGAATTTGTCAAAAGGGTGGCTGATGAAATCAACATCCCCTTCAGTGTCGGCGGAGGTGTGTCGACTCTTGAGGACTTTACAGAGATTCTCAGAAATGGAGCAGACAAGGTGTCTGTCAATTCAGCAGCGGTGAAAAATCCTGAGCTGATTCGGGAAGCCTCTGAAAGATTTGGAGCGCAATGCGTTGTCCTATCTATAGATGCTAAAAAAAATGAAACCGGATCATGGACCGTCTACACAAAAGGTGGCAGGGAAGATACCGGGCTGGATGCCGTCCAATGGGCAGTCAAAGGTGTGTCTCTTGGTGCTGGAGAAATAGTGGTTAATAGCATTGACAAGGATGGCATGAAGGACGGCTATGACATAGAGCTGTTGAGTCAGATCACAAGCAGGGTCAGAGTGCCTGTCATCGCCTCAGGTGGTGCGGGAGAAATGAAGCACTTCAAAGAGGTTGTCGAAAAATCGGATGTGGATGGCATACTGGCCGCCTCGGTATTTCACTTCGGAGAAATCAATATAATGGATCTCAAGAAATATCTTAAAACGAATGGTATAGAGGTCAGAATATGATAGGTGAGGAAGATATGAATTTAGATATAGATATTCAAGAATTGCTGAAAAAAATAAAATTTGACGATAAAGGCTTGATTCCAGCTATAGCGCAAGACGTAGAAACCAAGGAAGTTCTGATGCTGGCGTACATGAATGCAGAATCTATCGCCATGACCCTTGAAAGTGGGTATGCCTGCTATTACAGCAGAAGCAGACAATCATTGTGGAAAAAAGGGGAGACATCCGGTCATCTCCAGGAAATCAAGGGCTTGTATTATGACTGCGATGCCGACACCATTTTACTGAAGGTCATTCAGACCGGACCGGCATGCCACACAGGCCAATACTCCTGCTTCCACAATCCTGTTATTGATGATGGTAATCTTCTAGAAGAAGATATCCTGAAAAAACTGTATGGCATTATCGCCGACCGAAAAGAAAACCCGGTGAAGGATTCATACACCAATTATCTCTTTGACAAGGGAATTGATAAGATACTGAAAAAAGTAGGCGAGGAGTCGGCTGAGGTTATCATAGCGGCCAAAAACAACGACAACCAGGAGCTGATCTATGAAATCAGCGACCTGGTCTATCATACCATGGTTCTGATGATCAATCAGGGCGTTTCAATCGAAGATATAAAGGAAGAACTGAAGAAGAGACGTTAACAGGAATAAAAACTAAAAAAGCACGTTCTTCATCACAGGAGAACGTGCTTTTTGATATTCTATAAACTAATTACTTTAAGCTCATGTTTTATTGAAACAAATATTTGAACAATGGTGAGCTTTCATCGATAACCATTGTTGTGCCGGTCAATGTGTCCTTATACATCTCCAAAGTTCTGTAGAACTCATAGAATTCAGGATCAGCACTGTAGGCCTGGCTATAGATCTGTGCGGCTAATGCATCGCCCTCACCCTTGAGTATCTCAGCTTCCTTCTGTGCCTCTGAGATCATGATGGCCGCATCCTTATCAGCCCCTGATATAATCTTCAGCTTTTCTTCTTCACCTTCAGAACGGTATTGCTGGGCCTTTTGTTTTCTCTCAGCTTCCATACGAGCATATATGTTCAATATGTTGCTTTCGTGCAGATCAGTTTTCAAGATTCTGTTATCGATGACCTCAATGCCGTACTTGATCATTTCTTTGTTGACATCCTGAACAATCTGCTCAGACATCGCCTCAATATAGACCTTGTCTGCAATCAATGTGTGTGCATCGGTTTTACCGACTTGTACATTAATTTCAGAGTATAAGATATCATCCAGTCTCAAGCTTGCCTGATTTGTATTTTTCATCGTCACTCTGAATAATAGAGGATCGACAATTTGCCATTGGGCGTTGTTGCTTAGAATCAGTATTTTTTTATCAAATGTTGTGACTTGTCTTGGAGCGGTCTTGTACGTGATTAGTCTGTTTTCAAATTTTTCAACATGCTCGATAAACGGCACTTTGAAATGGAGTCCAACTTTTGTTGAAACTGAAACAGATAAATAACGTTCGCTGCTACTGATGGTATTTATCACAGTATCGTAATTTGATGGCTTGACAATTACCTTTTGAACCTCGCCAAATCTTGTTACGATAGCGTGTTCTCTAGAATCCACCGTATAGGCTGAGTTTCCAAGCAATACGATAGCAATAATGACTAGTATAATGAATATTCCTTTTTTCATCTCACACCTCCTATTGGTTTGCCGTAGCACCAACTACAGCATTTGGGTCACTGATTGTGGCACCTTTGACAGGCAACATTGTAATGTTGTCTCCATCCACAATGTAGACATCCATACCGGGTAGAATCTCTCCCATAGCCTCAAGATACATCCTGGTCCTTGTAATGGCAGTTGCTTCCTGGTATCTTTCCAGTATCTGAACAAATCTGGAAACATCTCCCTCTGCTTGGTTGACCCTGACTGTCTTATAGGCTTCAGCTTCATTCAGCAGCATTTCCTTTTGCGCTCTGGCTTCCGGTATAACCTTGTTGAAGTATTGGTTGGCTTCATTGATGTATTTTTCCTTGTCCTCTCTTGCGCTAGCGACATCGGTAAATGCTGCGGAAACTGCAGATGGAGGATCAACATCCTGAAGCTGAACGGCTATAATTAATACACCAAGTCCATACTTGTTGGCGATTTCTTGAATATCCTCAAGCATTTCCTGTTGCATGACAGCCTTGTTCAAGGTCAGAATATTGTCAAGATTATGGTTGGCAACAACCCTTCTGATTCGTGAATATGCCGCTAGTTCCAAAGTGCCTCGAGGATCATTGACATTTAACAGATAGGCTTCAGGATCAATGACCTTGTATTGAACAATTACTTCAACCTCAACGAGGTTCTCATCGCTGGTAAGCATTACTTTTTCTGACATGACATCAGAATAATACTGATTCGAGAATTCACTGATATTTGCGCTTGTATTGAATTCACTTCTGAATCCATACTCGATTCTTCTAACCTCTTCAGTATTGACAAACTCTACAGTTTCAATAAATGGAATCTTAAAGTTTAGTCCTGATGTTGACACAGTAGCACGATGAGCCCCAAATCTAAAGATCAAAGCCTGTTCGCTTTGGTCCAGGGTGTAGAAAGAACCGCTGGCAGCGGAAACCGCCAATAATAAAACGATGACAACAATGATGGTTTTCTTAGGGAATTTCCCAAGATTTGGGCGCTTGTTCTTATAGACCGGATTTCCCTGCTCGTCGTATTCTCGCACCTTTTCTCTGTTCATAAATGCAGAGAAGGGGTTTTCTTTGCCATTTGCCGCTCCCTTGAAGATTGAAGAAACAACACTGATGACGACCATCAATATGATTATAGGTATAAATGAATTCATGTCTTATCCTCTCCTTTTGGTATTTGTTGATTTTTCACACAATAACTATTATATCTCATTTAAGATAAAAAGGGAGATTAATTTATCATTAGAAAATTTTTTTGATAATTGACAAATATAACGAATCTCATTATAATGAATACAATATTAAAGCAGTGATGAGTCGAGTAAGCTTGATACAGCTTCTTAGAGAGAAAATACCTAGGGTGAAAGTATTTTTAGGCATGACAAGTTGAAAACTAACTCTGAGCAAAGTCCGAGCTCCATGAGGTAAGGACTTCGTATGGGCGCGATAAGCCTTCAAAGCACCAATTAGGGTGGAACCACGTGATCATATCTCGTCCCTTTCCAGGGAGGAGTTTTTTTATTTTTGAGGAGGAGAAGAAATGATAAGAATAACATTGCCGGATGGCAGTATCAGAGAGTATGAACAAGAAATCAAGGTAATTGACGTTGCAAAAGACATCAGCGAGGGATTGGCTAGGGTAATACTAGGCGCAATGGTCAATGGTAAAAAAGTAGGGCTTGACTATTTGATAACCGAGGATAGCAATGTCACACTGTTGAAATTTGAGGATGAGGAAGGCCAGGACATATTCCGACACACCAGCTCCCATATTATGGCACAAGCGGTACAGAGACTATTTCCGGGCACCATATTAGCCATTGGTCCTCCTATAGATAATGGATTCTATTATGATTTTGATTCGGAACATGTTTTCACAGAAAGCGACATAGAAGCCATTGAAGCCGAGATGAAAAAAATCGTCAAGGAAGATCTTAAGGTTGAAAGATTTGAATTGCCAAGAGATGAAGCCATCGCTTTCATGGCTGAAAAGGGAGAGAAATATAAGGTAGAGTTGATTCAGGACCTACCTGAGGATACCATTATTTCCTTCTATAAACAGGGGGATTTTGTCGACCTTTGCGCAGGGCCACATCTAGATTCGACCAAAAGGGTAAAATCCTTCAAGATTTTAAGCCTTGCAGGCGCTTACTGGAGAGGCAGTGAGAAAAACAAAATGTTGCAAAGAATCTATGCCACTTCATTTGAAAAAAACAAGCAGCTAGAAGAATATCTTCACAGATTGGAAGAAGCCAAGAAAAGAGATCACAGAAAACTGGGAAGAGAACTGGACCTGTTTTCAATGCATGAGGAAGGACCCGGATTTCCATTCTTCCATCCAAAAGGAATGGTTGTCAGAAATATCCTGGAAAACCTATGGAGACAAGAACACAGCAAGAGGGGATATGGCGAGGTCAAGACGCCTATCATTCTGAATGAAGAGTTGTGGCACAGATCCGGCCACTATGATAATTATAAGGAAAACATGTATTTTACCAAAATAGATGGCGAGGACTATTCTGTCAAACCGATGAACTGTCCAGGAGCCATGCTGATATATAAGAGCAACATGTACTCATACAGAGACCTGCCCCTAAGAATGGGTGAGATGGGTCTTGTTCACAGACATGAGATGTCAGGCGCTCTTCACGGTCTCATGCGTGTCAGGAGCTTCACACAGGATGATGCTCACTTGTTTATGACATTGGAGCAGCTAAAGGAAGAAATCAAAGGCGTTGTCAAGTTTACAGATGACATGTACAAGATATTTGGCTTTAAATATCATGTTGAGTTATCAACCAGACCTGAAAAATCCATGGGAACAGAAGAAGAATGGAACAAAGCCACAGATGCACTACAAACCGCACTAGATGAAATGGGTGTCAAATACATCATTAACGAAGGCGATGGTGCATTCTACGGACCCAAAATAGATTTCCATCTTGAGGACGCTATCGGCAGAACTTGGCAGTGTGGCACCTGCCAATTGGATTTCCAGATGCCTCAGAGATTTGAACTGAGCTATGTGGGATCAGATGGTGAGAAGCACACACCTGTTATTCTTCACAGGACCATTTTTGGCAGTATAGAGAGATTCCTGGGCATCCTGGTAGAGCATTATGCAGGCGCATTTCCAACATGGCTTGCTCCTGTGCAGATTGAGATTATGCCGATATCGGATAAATTCAATGACTATGCCAAAGAGGTACAGGCACAGCTACTAGCCAAAGGCTTTAGGGTCGAGACTGATTTGAGATCGGAAAAAATCGGCTATAAAATCAGGGAAGCCCAACTTCAGAAAGTACCATATATGCTAGTTGTCGGAGAGAAAGAGGCAGAAAGTGGAGCGGTCTCTGTCAGGGTAAGAGATAAAGGTGATTTAGGGAGTATGGAAGTCAAGGATTTGGTTGACATAATTTCACAAAAGATAAATAGCAGGGAGAATGATTCTCCAGGTGTAGAATAGCAAAATGAAAGAAA
This sequence comes from Dethiosulfatibacter sp., assembly GCA_019084435.1. Next base: position 6,066 of record JAHRFV010000002.1, on the reverse strand, counting down.
GTGCCACACATCTTGGGATGGGTAGCACTTTCTTTTCTTACTGATGTGACAAGATAGCATGGCGATGTCCATTGTGATATATCAGCCTTAGTCCATTCAAATCAGCAATGGTTTCAAGTGTTTTAGGTGTGTAGAAGGATATGTGGCTCTTGTCTCTGACATAAGCCCAATCCTGGAAATCAACATCATTATTGGAATGGAATAAAGTCATGATTGCAAGGGTGCCCTTGTCGTCAAGCAGTTCCTTAAACAGTCTAAAATAAGAAAGTGGTTCTTTTAGATGCTCGATCACCTCCGTGCAGGTAATCAGATTGTATTGTTTTTTCTTATAGGTTTTTTCAGGTGAATAGAACAAGTCATAGATATCCATATCGAAGCCATAATCCCTTTCCATAATCATTGCTAGAACTGGGGAAGGACCACTACCAAAATCCAGACCTGATTTCTCACCCTCAAAATGAGGCATTATCGAATGATCAATGAAGTCTTTGAAATATGCCACGTATTTTTCATCCTCAATGGAATTATTGTGGTAATCATAAATTTTCAGCTCATCTTCGAATGAGATGATAGCATCTTCATCCTTTGAGATAAAATCGCAGACATTGCATTGAAAGTAACTTGCCTTTAGATTCTTGTGGTAAATCTCTCTAGTATTAGCACCACATATTTTACAGGTTGGATTCATAAAGCCTCCAGAGTAAATCAAACGTCTAGTTGGTAACAGTGCTATTATAACATATTCCAAACTTAATCTGATTCTAATTTTAGATTAAGCCACTCCTAATAACAATAAAATATAATTGAGACAAATCAAATGAGGAGGCAACAAAAATGAAAATCACACTTGAAATGATTGACGAGCTAAGAAGCAGAGTCAATGTCACTTATGAAGAAGCTAAAGATGCTTTGGAAAGAACTGAAGGAGATGTTGTAAAATCTATCATCCTTTTAGAAAGACAAAAAAAAGGCTATAAGGATAATAACAAGCAATCCAAAAAAGCAAAAGCAAACACAGGTGCCAACAAAGCCCTGAACACTTTCTTGTCAACAGACTTTGTTCTGAAAAGAAAAGACAAAATATTTTTGAATATTCCACTTTGGATCGTAATGCTAGTCGGACTGTTCACCATGCCATTCAGCATCATCCTATTGGTTGTTCTGCTATTGGTAGGCTACCAAATGAGAATTGTTACAGGGAAGAAAACGAAGTTTGATATCAACAAAAATGTGGACAAGATGACCAAAAAGTTCAAAGAAACCACAGACAAGATCTTCGAAGAAACTGAAGAGAGAAAAGCTGCAAGAGACTTAGAAGAAGAAGATTTAGAAGATGACACCAACGAAGAAGACGAGATAACCATTGAATAAAAAATTTTGAGCTTAGCTCAAAATTTTTTATTTATCACAAGCAATCATGTTATAATAATAAAAACAAATATATAGATGGTCAGGTGGTTGTATGGAAAAAAAGAAAATTTTAATTATTGAAGACGAGAAAAAAATCGCCAGATTCCTTGAACTGGAATTGAATTATGAAGGCTATGAGGTCGAGATAGCCTACGACGGGAGAGAAGGTTTGGATAAGGCGATGGCGCAGACAGCAGATCTAATTGTACTTGATCTGATGCTTCCCGGTTTGAGCGGGATAGAGATTTGCCGTCGAATCAGGCATTCTTCTGATGTTCCAATCATCATGTTGACTGCAAAGGATGATGTTACGGATAAGGTGACTGGACTTGATGTAGGAGCAGATGACTACATGACCAAGCCTTTTGCCATCGAAGAGCTGCTAGCAAGGATCAGAGTACTGCTTAAACGTAAAAACAGAGAAGAAATCAACAATATCGAGAACAATAACAAAGATATTTTGACCTATGGAAAACTGAAATTGTTCAAGGACAACTATCGAGTAGAATACGACGAAGAGCTCATTGACCTTACAAAAAAAGAGTTTGAATTGCTTGAGTATTTGATGTTCAACAAAAACATTGTCCTTTCCAGAGAAAAAATCCTTGAAAATGTCTGGGGCTATGATTATTTTGGAGAAACAAATCTAATTGATGTCTACATACGATATATTAGAGGGAAAATCGATCAAAAATATGATATAGAACTGATTAAGACAGTCAGAGGAGTAGGCTACATCATAAGAGACCATTAACCGGGTGAGATAATGTCAATAAACAAAAAAACCGATAAGAAATATAAGAATATGCTACTAGTTCCTGTTGTTGCGGTAGGAAGATTTTTTAGTAACCTGAAAAAGAAAATAAGGTTGTCCATATCCTTTAAAATCTCAGTCACCTATATGGCTTTGTATCTTCTAGCGATTACCATTGCCATTCTAGGAACGGTGGTGGGATATATGAGTTATAAGGCCATGGAGCTAGAAAGAATCGGTGATTTATACAGCAATTTGATTGTGACCAAAACAATAGAGAAACAAGAGATTTTAGAAGACTATCTGATTGATGAAAGGTTAAGCGGGGTGTTGATTTACGATTCCGGATTTAACCAGATTTTGAATACAAAAAACTATGAGGATGTCTACATCAGCAATACATTCTTTAAGCTTGAGACCATGCTCAGAGAAGAGATATATGTCTTCTCAGCTAGCTTATATGAACAAGAGGAAATATACTATATCAACATATACTTCAATGCAGGAAAGATTATCAACGAGGCAATGGTTATCGGCATGCTAGTGAGCCTGGCAGGATTGCTCGGCCTTATCATCATAGCTGCGGTAGGACCGGGAGTTAGCCGAAAGCTTGTAAAACCCATTGGCGACATGACCGAGGTTGCAAGAACCATATCAGTCAACAACATCAATACGCGACTGAACGTCAAAGCTTCACAGCATGAGTTGAGAGAGCTTGCAGAGACCTTCAACAACATGATGGACAGGATCGAGGAGGACTATCTAAGACAGCAACAATTCGTATCAGATGCATCACATGAGTTGAGGACCCCTATCGCGGTACTAAAGGGTTATACCGATATGCTCGATCGTTGGGGTAAAAATGATAAAGCAATACTGGATGAATCCATCATGGCCATCAAGAATGAGGCCAATAACATGCAGGATTTAGTTGAAAAACTTCTATTTATTGCCAGAAACGACAAAAAATCATTAAAGCTATCTAAAGAAGAGTTCAATGTTAAGGAAATTATAGAAGAAGTCTATAAAGAGACCAACATCATAGACGACAAGCATGAAATCAGCAGCCTGCCATGTCAAAGCGCCCTTATCTTTGCAGATAAGAACAGAATCAAGCAAGCGGTAAGAATTTTTGTGGAAAACGCCAGAAAATTCACCCCAGATGGCGGCAAAATAGAGATTTACTGCTCTCTGGATGGAGAATATATTGCAATCAATGTGAAAGATTCAGGTGTAGGGATTCAAAAGAAACAGCTCAAAAAGATTTTTGACAGATTTTATAGGGCAGAGGCATCTAGAGAAAAGGAAACAGGGGGACATGGACTTGGCTTGGCTATAGCGAAAATAATCGTACTGGGACACAGGGGAAAAATCAAGGTAAAAAGCGTTTACGGTGAGGGCTCGGTCTTTACAATACTGCTTCCCTATATTAAACTGTTAGAAGATTCTACGAATCAAACTATAGAAACAGCACAAGGAGGTACTGAATGAACAGAAAAGCAGACATTGGCATATTCGGCGGCTCGGGTTTTTATAACTTGTTGACGGACATCGAAGAGATTGATATTGAAACGCCATTTGGCAAGACAAGTGACAAAATTGCACTGGCCAAATACAAGGGAAAAACAATAGCTTTTTTGCCTAGACATGGAAAGGACCACTCGATACCACCGCATCTAATTCCATACAGGGCCAATATGTTTGCCATGAAGGAACTAGGCGTATCATGTATCATATCACCCTGCTCCTGCGGCAGTCTGAAAGCTGAAATCAAACCAGGCGATTTTGTCATAAGCGATCAATTCATTGACAGAACCAACGGCAGAGCGGATACCTATTATGAGGGACCAGATGTCAAACATGTTTCACCAGCCCACACCTACGATGATAGATTAAGGAGCATCGCCATAGATGCATGCAAGCATCTCGGTATTCCTGTTCATGAGAAAGGAACCATCGTGGTCATCAACGGCCCTAGATTTTCAACCAAAGCAGAGAGCAAATGGTTCAGCATGATTGGGGGAGACACAGTCAATATGACCCAATATCCTGAGGCCTATCTCGCAGTGGAGATGGAGATACCTGTTGTCAATATAGCGCTAGTAACCGATTACGATGCCGGTCTGGAAGGAAGAGACGATATCAAACCGGTTACCATGGAAGAGGTGTACAAGGTTTTCAATGAAAATCTGGCCAAGCTAAAAGAACTGATATTTGAAATGATAGAAACAATATGATCCCATGAACGAATTAGATGCGATAGAGTTTATTAGAAAACGATACGGCATGACAGATATTGATTCCATTATTCCTGTAGGCAATCACAAGCTTAATAGAAATCAGGTTTTCAGATTTGAGAAGGACAATACCCATTACATATTCAAGCTGTCCAAATCCAGATACAAATGGGAGAATGAGATTAAATCCCACCTGTTATTGAAGGAACTCGACTTTATACCTGAAACGCTTGATTATGGGACTATAGGAGACATGAACTTTCAACTAATGGACAAAAAAGAAGGCAGGGACTTGTTCATCTATTGGAATAGGGTAAATTATCGCGCCAAGAAAAATATTGTCAATCAAATGGGTATATCTATTGCTCAAATTCATGATGCTCATGAATACAATCACTATGGTTGGTGGGAAGAATCCAAGGGATTCACGAATATCATCGAGTATCGACAGTTCAAGGATCAGATTATTGTAGATAGGCTTATAGAATGCGGACTGAGTGAAAACAAAACCATCATGGCTGGAATCAATAATATAACGGAATTGAGAAGCCAACTCAAAAATGAGAAGACCTCAATCGTGCACAGAGATTTTAGTCTAAGAAACATACTCATCAAAGGAGATAGGGTGACAGGCGTGGTTGATTTTGAACATTCACGACCAGACGATCCTGTCATTGATATTTGCACTGTATTGCAGACAGATATGCTGGATGATGACGAGATGATGCAATCCTTCTTTGAAGGCTATAGCAGTATCAGACAGTTCCCAGCCAATTTCTCGGACAACAGACCATATTACTTCATCAACAGAGGCCTATACGTCTGCAGTAAATACGATTATAGAAAAGAGGACTTGAATAGGGGTCTTTTTCTCATTGAAAAAGGGCTCAAATATCTGGAGGCTTCAATATAATGAAAAATTTGACAAAAATACTATTAACAATCTCATTGCCTATTTTCATACTTCTGATGGTTTTTCAACTGGTGGTATTTGATCTTGGTTACTTTGAGAAGAAATTTGTGGAAAATGACACCCCTTCTGTTACAGGTCTAAGCATGGATCAACTAATGAGAGTCTCAGACCAGACCCTTGATTACCTCAAAGATAATAGAGACGATCTCATAATCTATGAGGAAATGAACGGAGAAACCATTCAGGTTTTTAAAGGTCGAGAGATTGAACACATGGTGGATGTGAAGAATCTTTTTATGATCGGATTCACCATCAGAAATATATCAGGTGTTATCGCATTTTTATCAGTAGCCTATCTCTGGATGAAGTATAAGAAATCAATTCTTCAGTCCATTAGAGCAGGTTCTATTTTATTTTTTGCAGTAATAGAGTCTATAGGCTTATTTGCATTTTTAGATTTCAACAGGGCATTCACTATTTTTCATAAGCTACTATTTACAAATGATCTTTGGCTCTTGAATCCAGAGACAGATATCATGATTCAGATGCTGCCCATTGATTTTTTTATGGGTATAGGTTTGAAAATCGCTATCATTTACATAGTCTATCTGGTATTATCTTTTTCTTATCAGCACGCTTGTGATTAAAAAAGATAATACCAGATAGACTATGTAAATGATAGCGATTTTCAAACCTATACCCATAAAAAAATCAATGGGCAGCATCTGAATCATGATATCTGTCTCTGGATT
>JAHRFV010000273.1 GCA_019084435.1 Dethiosulfatibacter sp. | reverse complement strand
TCGTTGTCAATGACAAACGCAGGGTGCTGGAAAAACCGTCACACTTTCTCGTTAAAATATGCTAAAATGAAAATCAGTAAATCTATCTTAACAAGAGGGAGCAGTCTATTCTTCTTTTTCCTACAGTAAAGTAACGCAACCTGAACTTTGATTAAACATTGACTAATGGTTGAAAAACTAATAAAATGTTGTTATTAATTTGTTTCAACAAATTGGGTGATTGCGTGATATTGTATATTAATACGTTAGGCGGATTCGATGTAAGCATACGAGATAAAACATTAGTTGAAGAATCTAATCGTTCATACAGATTGATCAAGCTTTTGCAATATTTTATTACTTTTAAGAATAAGAACCTTTTACCTGAGACTATAATTGATAATCTGTACCAAGACAATGATTCCCCGGATCCTAAAAATATGATAAGAGGTCAGATCTTCAGATTACGTCAGGTTATCAAAAAGCTGATGCCCGAAGGTGCTATAGAGTCAGACTACCTCAATATTACATTTAAGAGTGGTTACTATTGTCTGGAAGTCGGCGATAAGGTAATCGTTGACAAGGATGAATTTGAGAAGCTGATTCTTAAGGGTGATCAATTGATATTAAGTGATACTGATGCCGCATATGCCGCTTATTCTCGTGCCATTGATATGTATAAGGGTGGTTATCTAGGTGATAGTCAATATGAAATGTGGCTTGTTCCAGTTCGCAATTACTATAGTAGACTCTTTCTCAAAGTGATTTTCAATATGGCAGAATTGCTTAAAGAACAAGGAAAACACGAAGATATTATGATCCTATGCGAAAAAGCAATAACTATAGAACCATTTGAAGAATCAATACACATCTATCTAATAGAAAGCATGCTTAAGCTTGGTAAAATCAAGAATGCCATGAGTCATTTCGACTATATTACCGGAGTACTAGAAAAGGAAAACGGCATAAGACTAACTCCTGGGTTAAAAGAAATAGAAAGAAAAATTCAACATAACTACAATGAAAAAAGCAATATGGATGTTATCAATGTTAAGGATAAGCTGGAACTGACCATTAACGATGGACCATTTCTATGCGATGCAGAGTATTTCAAATTCCTATATAATCTGCATAATCGAAAGAGAAACCCTATGGACTCATCGGATTTTATCAGTTTGATCACACTAAATCCCACAAGAAAAACACCTTCCGCTAATCGAGATTTGATCAAATTATGGTCTGATGATATGACAAAAGTTCTGATAAAAACCTTGAGAAAAGGTGATGTTTTTAGCTTTTGGAATGATACACAGATTTTAGCCCTTCTGCCTGATGTTAAGGATAATGGCACAAATAGCATAGAGCAGAGAATTTATTCTAACCTAAAAGATTTAAATCAGAGCAACCCATATGATTTGAAAATCAGATTTGTTCCTATCGAATCCAGTTTTTCACTCACTTAATGCCCTTCGGGGCTTTTTTTTTTTTGCCATCAAACTAAAATAAAATCGAAATGAAATTGAAATAAAATTGGTATGAGCACTGCATAAAATTATACCATGTTATATTTAACAATATAAAGAACACTATAAGAAAGGGTGAGGTTAATGGAATACCCTACAAAAAATGATTTTTACTTAAAGTTCAAGGCCATAACAAGCAGCAACAACAAATTTCTAGATTATATACTAATCGAAGTCAGCAACAATTTTTTCGGAGCAGTTAATGTCAAACCCGAACTAATCATCGGTATGAAGTTCTCCAATCTGGTTTTTGACAAAGACAACAATATTTTAGACTTTCACGAATTGCAATATCACATGATACCCAACAGCAGAAGAAAGTTCGAAAAATACGTGTCGGAACTAAGGAGATGGTATCTGGTTAACATTTTCGGTGATAGCGGGAGTGAGATGATACTGTTCTACTCAGATATAACAAAGCTGAAGAATGGACAAATCCCTACTCAAGGTGATGATACAACAAAAGAAGAACTGATAGCAAAATCTGTATAATCAGACAATCAAACTCAAATCCACAGGAGGATAAAAAAATGAACAAGAAAATATTCGCAATAATAATGGTAATAGCACTAATACTAAGTAGTTTCACATTAGCTTTTGCTAATAACAGTGAAGAGAATAAAGAAAAGAAAGATAAACCAGGTAACAGAAAGATTCATGTACATATTGAAGGTAATAGAGATGATATCAAAAGTGTAGAAGTAGAAATCGATGATAAAATGTACAAATTGGAACCCAACGGTAACAGTGGGAATTACACGACCACGAAAGTTGGAGATACAGTTTCAGTAGAATTGTCCAAGATCATTGTTTATACAGAAGATGGAATGACAGAATTTGACCCAGCAAATAAAGAGCAACAAGGACAGGAAGGACAAGGATCTATTAATTACAGGATAACTGTGACAGAATCGAATGATGATTTGATTGATGACGATGATGACATTATAGAAGTAACTATTGATGCAGAGGAAGACGAATCAGACGGAGATGATACAGTCGTTGACGAGTCAGATGACGATTCAGAAAACTCAGACGCAGGTGGACAAGAAGGTTCAGAAGAACAAGAAAGTGTAGAAGAAGGTGAACAAGAAGAAGCTGACGAATTTAATGGCGACTTAGATGATGACTCAGATAACGATTCAGATGAAAACCCATTCGTAGAAAACATAACAGAAGGTTCCACTCCTAATAGTGACACACCTGATAGTACAGAAAGCATAGTTAACACAGACAATACTATAACAGTTACAACAGAAGAAACACCTCAAGGAACACCAGAATTAGAACCACAAGAAATCTCTACAGCCGAAGAAACACCTGTTGAAACTGAGATTGAGACAAAAACACTTGATTTAGAAGATGAAGAAACCCCATTAGACATACCTTCCACAGGAGTAACAACACCATTGTTTTACGGAGCAGGTGCTTTAATCTCTCTAGTAGGATTACTAAAAAGAAGATAACATTAAGTTAAATCACACAAAATGAAAGGAGTGCTCGGAGGCACTCCTTTATTACGTTCTTATAGCCCAGGCAGGTCTTTCAACCTTACCTTCAATTTTTCCAACCTCTTTGGCGGGATAGCCTTCAATTAATGAGTTGTCACCAAAATGACTTCTCTGCTTAACTAGACTGCCTGCTTTAATCAGACAGTTTGAGCCAATTTCACTATAGTCGCAAATTAGTGAACCGGATTCGATTACAGTTCCCTGTCCAACTATGGTGCCATGTACGATGGATCCAGGTCCGATTACAACATTGTCATGGATGATTAATTGATTGCCGGGCAGTAGATGCAAGACGCAATTTTCCAGTATTTGAACATTGTTTCCAATGATGACTGGACCGTGACCATCACCGATGATTTTCACACCCGCTCCTATTATTGAGTCATTTCCTATCTGCACATCTCCAGTAATCTCTGACGAATCATATAGATATGTATTGTCACCAATTTCAGGATATTTGTCCTTATAATGATATAATGCTCCCATACTCTCACCTCTCCTTGCCCCATCAATAATGTTTTCCATAAATTCTGATAGAGAAATATCATTTCCTCTCATTCTCATAATCATTGCTTTATCGTCTTCAGTCAGTCTTCGAACGACCTTTGCAGGTCTTCCAATCACAACTGATTCATCAGGAATTATCATTCCTGGTGATATAAGCGTTCCCTCTCCTGTTATACACATGTTTCCCATTCTTGAACCTGGCATAAAAATCGTGCGATTCCCAATCTCACACAAATCACCAATTTGAGATCCAAGCACTATGCTCTTATGCCCGAATACGGTCTTGCTGCCTATCTCAACCGGTGAATTCACGCCACCTATGATTACACTATTTTCCAAAACCATGCTGTCATTCCCGATTCTAACATTCCCATCAAGGGACCTAACAACCGTTCCTTGTGCTATATAAGAGCCATTTCCAATCTTTATCTCTCCAAAAACCCTGGCCGATTCCGCTATTTTTAGCATACTCAGATTCTCCCTCCTTTTTCCTATCCCCTATTCTTCCAGTTGGCTGTGAATTCGAATATAATTGAGGATATCTGTCCTAGACACTATCCCAATTAGAGCCTCTCCATCCATAACCAAGACCCTCCCAATACCATTTTGAAAAATCTTTTTTATAGCAGCACTGACATTGTTTTCTGGGTGAACTATCAAATCATCACTAATAGGTGTAATTATATTTCTGATGATAGTACGATTCCATTCTTCTCTATTAAGTGTCTTGATATTTTCTACAGTTACAATACCGATAACCCTTTCAGAGTCAATCACTGGGAAGCTGGTAAATTTATATTTATAAAAATAATTCTCCACCAATGCTTCAATTGAAATATGACTTCCAACAGAGATGACATCTTTTGACATAAACGTGCTGACTTTAATCTTTGTGAACAAGTCTGTCATGACTGTGTTTTGATAACTGGATTCAGATAGTTGTTTGATAAACCATCCGATAAAAACAAACCAGATGCCATTCAAGACATTCCCTCTAAACACTATATATAAACCTAGAAAAACTAAAAAATAACCAAATATATTCCCCAATGAAGAAGTTATTTTAGTTGCCTTTTGAAGACTTCCCTGAAAATGCCAGATCAATGCTCTTAGAACTCGTCTGCCATCTAACGGAAAGGCAGGCACCATATTAAACAACACAATGATGAGATTGACACTACTGACATATATCAGAGGTGCAATCAAATAACTCTCCACTCCCATGTAACTCAAAAAAGTATAAAAAAAAGTGAACACTATGAACAAAATCAGACTCATTGCTGGTCCAGCCAGTGCAATCTTGAGCTCCTGAATAGGATTATCAGGTTCTTTATCCATCTGAGCAATCCCACCAAATATGAACAGTGTAATTTTTTTGACCCCTATTCCTTGTTTGATTGAAACAATGGAGTGGGATAACTCGTGCAGAAGAATTGATAGCAACATTAGAATGGCCATTATACTTCCCAAAATCCATCCTGTAACAGGATTTAGTTCAGGATAATTCTGAGGAAAAAAATTGGTTGCCATCATAGAGGTTATTAAACCAAATATAATCAGCCAACTTAAATTGATTTCTATTTCGATTCCTTTTATTCTTCCGATAACAAATGAGCCTTTCATTAAAACCCAACCTTTTTATTTTATTTTACTACAATCTGGTGTGTTATTCATTAAAAACTCGTAAAAAATATCTGCCATAATCCTGTGACCCATTTCGTTCATATGCAAGCCATCAAAATACAATTCACCAATTCCGTTGATTGCATGTTTTTCAATTTCCAAATAGAAATCCACATATTCAACGCAGGAAATTTGCGAATAATGAAGTAGCCTCTCCCTATATTTTGCCAATTGTTCTGCTACTTTTATAAAATCCGAGAAATCTGCCCAGTCCTCTCTGACATTACCCACATCAACATTAGGTGGAATGCCAATAATTGGTTTTATTGATTTTTTAAAAGCCAGTCGACACAAGCTTGCAATATTCGATTCTACTACCAATGGTTCAACATTCATAATCAAGTCATTTGAACCTCCCATCACAAAAACTACATCCGGTCTCATGGATGCGACATCCTCATCAAATCTGTATAACATGCCATCAGTAGTATCTCCATTTATTCCCTTGTTGATTATATCAAGTCCTGTGCGCTTTCGAATAAGATAGATCCAAGAGTCAAACTGTTCCACTCCGTATCCATAAGTCAAGCTGTCGCCTATGCAAACAATTTTCATCTTTCAAATCCTCCTGTGAATTACCTTCAATTCCTTGTCTATTGCACTTATTCCCATTATAATGGATACAGCAATATATTTCATAAAGGAGGTCTCATGAAGGCTAAAATTAAACAATTTATTATTATTAATATCGGTCTTTTTATTTTAAATTGCGGCATGTATTTCTTTCTTATTCCGTCAAATCTAGCAGTTGGAGGCACAACCGGTATCGCTATGGTTATCGGCTATCTTATACCCGCTATTCCAATCGGCGTCTTTTTAGCTATAATCAATACTATCTTGCTGATTTTGGCTTTTATTATTTTTGGAAAGGAATTCGGAGGTTATACCGTATATTCAAGTTTGGCTTTGTCTGTAATGTTGGCAGCTTTCGAACTTATCCTCCCTATGGCTGAGCCATTTACAGATGATCTGTTTATCAATCTCATTTTTGGAATAGTGATATGTGGTGTAGGTATGGGCATTGTTTTTAACCAAAATGCTTCAACCGGTGGCACCGATATCGTTGCCAAGATTATCAATCGCTTCACTCATATTGAAATTGGAAAATCATTGCTACTAGCTGACTTTTTAGTGACTCTGTTCGCAGCCTTTGTTTTTGGTGCACGATTAGGAATGTATGCGCTTCTTGGAATTGTTATCAACTCCATAATAATTGATAAAATGATTGCTGGCTTCAACATAAAAATCAATATGATGATTATCTCCAATGAAGCTGATACTATCAACTCCTACATTCTGAATGACCTTGAAAGGGGTACCACAATTTACCATGCTATCGGTGGATATTCCAAAGAGGACAAAAAAGTAATCAACACTATTGTTTCAAGAAGAGAGTATATCAAAATAAGGGATTATGTAAAAAAAATAGATGAAAGAGCTTTCGTTTCCATTTCATATGTAACTGAAGTGGAAGGGGAGGGTTTCACCTATTAGGTTCTGTATGTAATTCGGCTACATCAAGCAGAATGTTAACCTGTCTGTTATAATGTTCCGGATCCACCCAGATGCTTTCAGCATGCTTGGCATGATCTGCAATATACAACAGTTTATATCCTTTCTTTATATCAAACAACTTAATTGATGACTCAGGCAGTATGTACCTGTCTTCCTTTCCATGAGCAAACATTATCGGTATGCTTGAGAGTCCACTCTGTTTGATGATTTCCTTCTCTGGTGAAACATCTCCAAAAAAGAAGCCTGCTCTTATTTTCGTCACCAGACTTGTGAGATAAATAAGCGGAAAGGGAGGCAAGTGTTGTTCAACCTTAAGTCGATACTTTAGCTGCTGAGACAAATCAGCATAGGGACAATCCGCTACTACAAATCTGACTCTGCTATCCATACAGGCATGCAATAATACAGTAGCCCCACCCATCGATTCCCCATGAGTTCCTGCAAAGCACTGCGGCCCTATTATTCCGTACACATAATCCAATACATTTTTCAGGTCATTTTTTTCAGCAAAGCCCATGGTTGTATATCTCTTATCGCTATTTCCTGCGTTTCTATTGTCATATATAATGACCTGATAGCCTCTATTTAAGTAAGGAGTTATATATTTTATTGAGCCAACTCTATTAACCCCAAATCCATGACAAAGTATAACCACTTTATTAGTTGGATTCTCAGGATACAACCATTGCCCTGATAGATTTAGACCGTCATCAGTCTTAATATTGAAATCGGTTTTAGATATTGTATCAAAATATTCAATTGAAATGTTACCTTTTGCCTCTTCATCTGAGAACATGGTATCAATATCTCTACTCTCAGGCGTGATGACATATCCTGAAAATCTCCACGATATAATAGATAATACCAAAAACATCACAACCAACAATGCTAAATAAATGGTCATATTATCACCTAAAGTCCTATTAAATCAAATTCATCAACTATCAATTGCGATATGCTTGCCAGCGTCCTTTAGTTGAAGCATATATGCCATATTCTTTCCTAGAATCTCCATTGTCTGCACACCCTCTTTGTCTTGTAGGACCTCACCAGGATCCCTTCCATATATGACTCCCCAGTAATTGGAAGTTGCTATCATCATCTCTGCATAAGACAGAAAAACGTTGAGTTGTTGCAGCGCTGGCAATCCTCCTGCCCTTCTGACAGTTACAATACAGGATCCAATTTTGTGTCTAAATAAATTATCATTGAATTTAGCAACAAAAAATGCCCTTTCCAAAAATGATTTCATCGCACCAGTCATACCTGAAAAATACACTGGCGATCCTAACAAAATCCCATCTGCATCCTTAATCTTCTGAATCCAGAGATTAACATCGTCGCAGCCAATAATACATTTCTCATCGCGATTCTCGTCGCATTTACGGCAAGCAGTGCACCCCCTAATCTTATGACTGCCAACATTGATGATTTCCGTCTCGATTCCCTTCTTCTCAAGCTCAGCAAGCACAAGTCCCAATGCAATCTGCGTGTTGCCCTCCACTCTCGGACTTCCATTAAAAGCAATAACCTTCATTATTATCCTCCCTTAGTACTCTAATTATGTTTTTGAATTATTTTTAGTATATTTCGTTCAGCATCATCTAGCGTGTAGGGAATACTCACTTCAAATCCCCTGTCTCTAAGTCTTGTGAATAGCTCAGACAAAATGGGTGTTTCTAGATTGGCATCCTTTATCAATTCTGACTGTGAAAAAACTTCCTGCGGATTGCCCTTTGCTACAATATTGCCATTATTCAAAATGTATATTGTGTCAGCAATGTATGGCACAATATTGATGTCATGAGTCGTTGTGATAATTGTTGTGCCATGTTCTTTGTTAACCCCATTCAGTATATCAATCATTTCCCTTTTTGACTTTGAATCAAGCGAATCAAAAGGTTCATCCAATATTAAAAGTTTTGGTGTCATTACCAAAGCACCTGCTAATGCAACTTTCTTCTTCTGTCCACTGCTTAGATAGTGGGGTATTTTGTTTAACAATTCTTCTATCCCAAGCCTGTGTGAAATGTCTCTTATCATATCATCAACTTGTTCTTTAGAAAACCCATCACTTCTTGGGGTAAAGGCGATATCATCATATACTCTAGGTCCTATAATCTGCTCATCAACATTCTGAAAAACCACACCGATATTCTTTCTCAACTCGTTGAATTGCTTAAAGGGTTGCAAACCCATGACGCTGACCTTTCCTTCAACAGGCTTCAATAACCCTAGTATATGATATAGCAAAGTTGTCTTGCCAGCACCGTTAGGTCCTAATATTGTAACCCGTTCACCTTTCTTAGCTGTGAAATGAAGTCCACAAACTGAGACCTCCGTTTTATCCGGGTAGATATGTTTTAAGCATTCCACTTCTATCAGATTTTCCATGGTATCACCGTCCCTGTAAGTATAATCAATCCTGCCAAGCATAATAAAAAGTCAAGCTTTGTCGCTAGCTTAAGATCCGTTCGAATAGGTATCTTTCCTGAATATCCTCTTAGTTCAAATATTTTATACATTCTTTCACTCATTTCAAAGGATTGAATGATGAGAGTTCCCAACATTGATGCAATCGTTCTAAAATTCAGTACTATTTGCCAAGGTTTATAACCCCCTTTAAGTCTAATGCTTGTTAAAAGATTGTTTAATCTATCAGTGATAATAAAAAATGACCTGTAAGTCATCAAAAAAATATCTACAATAAGGTTTGGCATAAACAATGAAAATACTGAAAAAACATCTACATAAGGCGTTGTTGTAATCAATAAAAGCATTGTAAGCGCTGCTCCTACCGCTTTTAGTATAATAACCAGACCAGCGATCCATCCCTGCTGTGCAGATAGCACCGCAAAAAAAACACTGAATAAAGCAGGGTATAATGCTAAATGACCTATCTGAACTATGGGTATTTTCCCTACAACAAACAGAACAAGCACAATTGAAATGAGGCCTGACAATCGGTACAGATCTTTACTTATGATGATGCTTATCAATATCAACAATGTCAAAATTACCTTTGATATTGTACCTGCTTTATGCAATATACTGTTTCCATTCAATGATAAGTTATCAATCTCCGCTATATGCATATTCTACCTTTCTATTACGTAGTAAACCCATGTACAGTTTCAATCAAATCCGGTCTGACTTTATAAAAATATCGAATAATCAAGACTGTAATCAAGGTTTCTAATCCAACACCTACAACTACTATCATGATTAGTGCTACCCAACCTGAAAACGCAAGATAGTTAATCTCACTGACAGCCTCAGTCAAATCAGAGTCGTCGTGATCTCCTTCATCCAGATGCTCTTCTTCTACATGTTCAACAGCTTCATGAGGCAATACCTCTGCAAATCCAGCATAGGTACCTATAATAGCCACCATCATACTCATAGAGACTATCAAAGCAATCACTGTTGCTATGCTAGTTCCGATAACAAGATTATTTTTTGCTAATTTCTTAAAGAGCATCGCACCTATGAAAACCTCTGAACCAATAACCAGCGTATTAAGTCCAACAATGGTTATCCCTCCATGACCGAACATTGCTAGTATCATAGATACAACAAACACGACCAAAAAAGCCATTTTAGGTCCTATAAGAATTCCTGTAAGGACAGCAAGACTTATATGCACAGGAATGATAATAAGGGGAACCGACATTCCTATCAGCATAAGGGCTGCAGCGATTCCAGTAAAGGGCAGAACCCTCTTGATTTGTTCATTACTGCTTCTTTTGATAACAAAGTATATGATTACAAAAGTCAGTATGTAACCTGGCAACCATAAATAAAAAGGGATAATACCATCTGGTATGTGAACATGACTCATGTCAACCTCCTGTTAACTGTTTGAAATTATTTTGAAATGTGTTTACATTATATATCATAACCCAAAAAAAACACAAGATAAACCCATTATCATTTCTTGTGTATAAAAAAAATAAGTATGTTTTTTTGAAAACGCTTGCATGGAAAAAAAATTATGATATAATAGGGATACAACAAATACTCTATCGAAATATCAGATTAATACACTAAGGGTAGTAAGAGGTTTTAGTTCCAGAACAAGTTTATGAAACAAGTTTAGTTTTTAGAAAAAGTTTCACGAAAAGAAGTTTAGTTTTTAGAACAAGTTTTTCGAAAAGAAGTTTGGTTTTTAGAAAAAGTTTCACGAAAAGAAGTTTAGTTTTTAGAACAAGTTTTATGAAAGAGAATTTGATTTATTGAACAAGTTTCAAGAAGAAAGATTTTAGTTTGTTGAACGGTTTTAAGAAAAAGATTTTAGTTTGTTGAACACGTTCCAAGAAAGAAGTAAAATTTATCAAACCTTAGTCGTATTATTGAAAGATGATTGGTAGATAGTTGTTGAAGTATATATTCTGGAAACAGGATATTACGAAAATTTCTCTTTGGGACAAGGTCCTGAAAAAAAAAGGAGAAAGCATGAACACAGTAACATAGAAACTGGTTCTCATGGATAAAACTAAGAGAGCCAGTTTCGTTTTTTGTATCTTTAGAGTTTATTAATATCTGAATTCCTGTCTTTCTTTCCAACAAATTCTCATAACAGTGTCTTTGCCTGTTATCGCTGCGGTAGGCAATCCTCCAGGTGGTTGAAGCCACTGACCTGTAAGATACAAATTATCTAATCCCTTTATTCTTCCAGTGTGATTTAAAGACTTGCCTTTAACTGTTGGCAGGAACCCCATAAAAGAGCCTCGATGGGCATTACAATATTTTTCATATGTAATTGGGGTTGCTACATCAAGCACTTCTAATTTTCCCGTCATTTCTGGATATCTTGATTCTATAGATTGTCTGACTTCATTTCCGATTCTTTCTTTCTCCTTCTTGTACTGTTCAGTACTGACTGCAATAGTTTTCCACGCATCAACATCAGAATGAAATTGATTGATGGCACAAGTAATTACGTTATTTCCTTCGGGTGAAAATGTTGGCTCATATTTATAATGTGTCATCATCAAATGTGCCAATTCCTTATCATTTATTGTTATGGGTTTTTTCAAAGGAAAACGAACTGACCTTGGGATTCCTTCCATACTTCCTCCATATCCTAGGGAAACATAGATATTGGAAGCCAGTGGATAATTGACCGGGTCATTAAATCTTGTCTCATACTTAGTATCATTGTACCTACCCTTCAATAAATTCTCATATACAAATCTGGCATCGCATGCCGCTAAGTAATAGTCACCTGAAAATCTTCGTCCGTCTTTGGTTTCAATCTGTCGAACATTCTTCCCGTCTATTTTTAAGTCACTTACTTCACACGAGTTCTCAACGATACCTCCCAACTCTACATAACGCTTTTCCATGTTCTTTGACATAGTTCTTGAGCCACCAACGGGAATGGATGCGTCTCCTTTTGTGTATGTTGCTAGCGCGAAAAAAATCGGCATAGCATTGTAACCTTTCGGTAAAAACGTACCCAATGCATCTCTCAACGCAGGATGCTTAAATCTGTCAGAAAATTCGTTTAGTGTTATTTTTCCGTATTTGTTGACAATCATACCCGCTTCTTTCATTGAAATCATAGCTTTAACCTTTTCAACAATCGTCATTAGATCCATAGGCTTTCCAGTCGGTATATCAAAGGAATGCAATTTTTTGATGTCAGCACAGAATTCTTCAATCACTTCTTTGTCATCACTAGACATCTCTATCCAACTCTTTTTCAGTCTTTCTAGATCTCTGTAAAGATGAACAGTTCCTTGTTCGTGTTCAAATGTCAAAAAAGTTTCCGGATGATAAACATCCACTCCATCAAGCGCTCCCAGTGTTTTCCACAATTTGTTCATAGGGGTGTTTTCCTTTGTTCCTACCAACCAATGAATACAACCATCTATATGATATCCTTTACGATCCCAACCGGTGCATTCTCCTCCTAGAACATGGTTTTTCTCCAGAATTACGCTGTCAAATCCATTTATTTGAGCAAATATCCCTGCACTTAATCCAGCTACTCCACCACCAATAATTACTAATTTCTTAGCCATTCATTACACTCCTTTTTGATTTTTGTATTTGAAACAATTCTTCTCCTGTTTCCATCAATAATTCTTCAAATCTTTTCTCTTCAATCCAGGATGGCATATTTCCGTTTGCAATCATAACTGATATCCCTGTTTGAAATATTCTCAACTTTAATAGCAACTTTCTTCTTTCAATATAAGTCCAGTTTTTCATTTCTTTATCTTCTGCCATAGCATCTAGAATTGTTTTTTCAACGGCATCATAAGACTCCATGTATGGATTGGGCGTCATGATCAACTCCCGAAAAAAAATCGGATATGATTTAGCAAATTCGATACTAGCTTTCCCTATGCTTTCCATGACATCGTCCCCAGATTGTTTGCTTATCAACTCTTGGGATATGTCAAAAACACGCTTAACTACTGACACTACCAATTCATCAATATTCTTGAAATTGACGTATATGGGGGCGACTGAACAACCTAGGGCTTTAGCAACACTTCTGGCTGTTATACCGGTAAAGCCTTCTGATTTAGCAATCAAGAATGCTGCTTGTATAATTTCTTCCTTGCTGAATTTTGTTTTTGGTGTCATACTATCCTCCTTGAATTACATATGTTATATAACGTATGTTATATTATACCGATAAATTTGTCAAGTAATAATATTTTTTCTTTTATCCTCTCGAATTGTTCATTATGAAATAGACATTCTTCACTTTTCTTTTAATGTATAGTACAATAAGTAGTGTTCGTTATTTAATTTAAAATATCTTAAAGACTGGGGATTCAAATCATGTTAGATATAAAAAAAGTAGATATTATTGTACCCTGTTATAATGAAGAGGACGTACTTGAGCTCTTCCATAATGAGACGCAAAAAGTACTTGAAACAATCGTTGGATATGACTTCCGTTATATTTTTGTAGATGACGGCAGCAAGGATCGAACACTTGATATAATGAAAACCTTAGCTAACAACTCTGACAATGTGAAATATTTGTCTTTTTCAAGAAATTTTGGCAAAGAATCCGCTATGTATGCAGGCTTGAAGTTTTCCTCGGGTGATCTGGTCGCTATAATAGATGCAGACCTTCAACATCCTCCATCCATGATTCCAGACATGCTAAAAGAGTTGGAAAACGGCTATGACTCTTGCGCCGCAAGACGTATTAGTAGAACAGGTGAGTCTAAAGTACGCAGTGTCTTTTCCAGGCTTTTTTATAAGCTAAACAATAAACTTTCAGATGTGGAATTAGTAAGTGGTGCAGTTGATTTCAGAATAATGACTAGGCAAGTAGTTGATGCAGTGCTAGAATTATGCGAAGTCCAACGATTCTCCAAGGGGATTTTTTCCTGGATTGGTTTTGATACCAAATGGTTGCCATATGAAAATATCGAACGATCAGTTGGTGTCACAAAATGGAGCTTTAATAGCCTTGTCAAATACGCAATCCATGGTATAACAGCTTTTTCAACTGCTCCTCTGCAACTTGTAACAGGTATGGGGTTTTTAATTTCCATGTTTGCCTTTGTTTATATCATCATAACATTGGTCAAGACCTTTATCACAGGTATAGATGTCCCTGGATATGTTACAACCTTATCCGCTGTTCTTTTTCTGGGTGGAATTGTTGTAATCTCTATAGGCATTCTGGGAGAATACATAGGTCATATCTTTATGGAATCAAAAAACAGACCCATCTATATCTTGAAACAAACAAACTTGAATTCACAAAACTATAGAGGTACAGAGAATGAACAGACTGAAAGAAAAGATATACAATAAGGAAACTATCAATTATCTCATATTCGGTGTACTGACAACACTAGTCAACCTTGTTTCTTATAAGATATGCACACTTATCGGGTTAGATTATCGAACAGCGACTGTTATCGCTTGGGTTTTAGCGGTAACCTTTGCATATTTTACCAATAAAATCTATGTTTTCAACAGTAATAGCTTTGATTTCAAAATAATCAGGAGTGAATTTCCAGCCTTTGTTTTGAGCCGTGTTCTATCCGGTATTTTCGACTTGTCCTTTATGATCGCTGCGGTTGAGATCTTTTCAGTAGATGATTTTTTAGCCAAGCTGTTGGTTAATTTCTTTGTGGTGATTCTTAACTATATTGCAAGCAAATATTTCGTTTTTAAAAAGGAAAAAAGAAAAGAAAAGTCACCTGTATTCCTTCTTTCATTCTTAATACCAGTGTTAATTCTAATCATCATATATATATTCAGAGGGATATATCCTTTTGGTGATAATTGCTACCTGACCAGTGATATGTATCATCAATATGCTCCCTTTTATATGGAAATGTATAATAAAATTATGAACATGAGCAGCTTCTATTATTCATGGCACACCGGAATGGGCGTAAATTTCATTGGCTTATACGCTTACTACCTGAGCAGCCCTGTTAACTGGCTTCTTTTTCTCAGTCCAGAGGGTAATATTGTTGAAACAATGAGTATCTTGATTATTGTTAAAACCGGTTTGTCAGGATTGACTGTAGCTTATTATTTAAGTCAACGATTCAACACAAAACACATCGCCATAGTAGCATTTTCTTTGTTCTATGCTTTGTCATCATATTTCTCAGCCTTCAGTTGGAATATCATGTGGCTCGACTGCCTATTGTTGCTCCCGCTAATCCTTTTAGGCCTTGAAAGATTGGTGAAAAATGGCGATTATAAACTCTACACAATTACTCTGGGCTTGTCGATTCTTTCTAATTACTACATATCAATCATGATATGCTTTTTCTGTATTTTCTATTTTCTGATGCTGATAGTTGCTGACAATCAAACCAAGAACCTGAGATATTATATTGACAGATTCAGAAGGTTTGCAATATTTTCACTTTTAGCTGGTGGATTCGCTGCTATTTTATTGTTTCCCGAGTATTATGCCATTCAGGCAAGCGCATCAAGTAGCTTTAATTTTCCAAAAACCTTTACTAGCTATTTCTCGATTTTTGATATGCTGAGCAGAGGATTGATGATAGTCGAACCTGCTGTACTATCCGGTCGCTATCCTAACATTTATAGCACAGTGGCTGTATTCTTAATGTTGCCATTCTATTGGATGAATCCAAAAGCCGATTTCAAGGAAAAGACAGGGAAAACAATACTTTTAGTGATTTTACTGGTTGGATTCAATATGAATGTTTTCAATTTTATTTGGCATGGTTTGCATTTCCCCAACAGCCTCCCCGCTAGACAATCCTTCATTTTTATTTTTATGGTTTTAACCATGTCTTTTGAGGGATTTCTCGGACTAAAACAATTGTCGAAGGGCCAAATATTTAGTGTTTTTACAGGTGCTATCGTTTTCTTTTTGATGATTGAACAGTTCATCGCTGGTGATGATTATCATTTTGGCATCGTATATCTCAATATGACCTACTTGACTTTTTACCTATTGCTGATAGTGTATTATAGGAAAGAATCATTTAGACCAAAATTGATGGTATTTCTTCTCTTGTTGGTTGTTATGTCAGAGTCCGGCATCAATACAGCTGCGACAGGTTTGGGTGTTGCAAGCAGGACTGTCTACGTTTCTGACAATCAGGCAATCAGTGAGGTTTTGGATACCATCAGTGTGCAAGATACTGGCTTTTACAGAGTTGAAAAAGAGATCAGAAGAACCAATAACGATTCAGCTTGGCATCATTATAAAGGCTTTTCGACATTTTCAACTCTGTAAAAGCCAGTATCTTGCACACTGATGGTATCCAAAACCTCACTGATTGCCTGATTGTCAGAAACGTAGAC
>JAHRFV010000128.1 GCA_019084435.1 Dethiosulfatibacter sp. | reverse complement strand
TCAGCATCTTAAACAGCTTGGTTTCAAAATAATACTCGTTCCGGTTTCTGCGGCAATTGGTGGCATTATCGGGGGTATGATAATTGCTGCTATATTGAGTATGCCGGTATTTGAGGGAGCAGCTGTAGCTGCAGGATTTGGTTGGTATTCACTGGCACCATTGATTATAGCACCTTACTCCGCTGAGTTGAGTACAATTGCTTTCTTGACCAATGTTTTCAAGGAAATTCTAGCGATTATCTTTATTCCATTTGTTGCAAAGAAAATTGGATTTTTTGAAGCGGTTGCTCTGGGTGGGGCAACCGCTATGGATACCACATTGCCAATCATTACTAGAAATACAAACAGTGAGACAGCGGTGGTGGCATTTCTTAGCGGATTGACCATGACATTTCTGGTGCCGGTTCTGGTTCCAATATTCATTTCATTGCTTGGATAGGGATATTAATCTGGAAACGATTTCCTATAATAATCATAAAAATCTCATATAAATACAAAAAAATGTTGACATCGAATAAGAGATATACTATAATCTCAATTAAGCAAATATTAAATCTGTTGATTGAGACAAGTATATTGGTGGTAGCTCAAGCGAGCCGGTGGTGGTGTGAGTCCGGTAGTGAAAATCGATTGAATAGAACTCATGAAGAGGTTCCAGGAAATTCAAGTATTGGAACCCGGTTAAAAACCGTTATAGTGAAAGAGATGAAGCAATTGCTTTAATTAGAGTGGTAACGTGGATTATGTCCGCCTCTTGACTGGAGGTGGATTTTTTATTGCCATTTTGATTATTCGTTATTGCATAAAAATGCATTGTTTCAAAAAGAGTGGAGATTATTGGAGGAATATAAAATGAAAAAAGAAAAACTGGTACTGGCATATTCTGGTGGATTGGACACATCTGTCATTATTCCATGGTTGAAGGAAAACTACGATTTTGAGATTATTGCTTGTTGTGTTAACGTCGGGCAGGAAGACGATATGGTTGAGGTAAAAAATAAGGCCTTATTATCAGGAGCCAGCAAGATTTATGTTGAAGACGTAACAGATGAGTTTGTTGAAGATTATGTTTTCGATGCATTGAAGGCAAATGCTGTTTACGAAGGTAAATATCTTATGGGAACTGCCATCGCCAGACCTCTGATAGCGAAAAAATTGGTAGAGGTAGCGCATAAGGAAGGTGCGAAATACATCGCTCATGGTTGCACAGGAAAAGGCAATGATCAAGTCAGGATAGAGACTGCTATAGCTGCAATAGACCCTGAGATCAAGATAATAGCACCATGGAGGATTTGGGATATACAATCAAGGGAAGATGCGATTCAATACGCTGAAGATAGAAATATTAAACTAAATGTCACCAGAGAAAAGATTTATTCAAGAGATCAGAATCTGCTGCATATAAGCCATGAAGGTGGACATATAGAGGATCCAAAAAACCAACCTAAGCTCGATGAGTTGTTGATGATGACCAAGACATTGAAAAACGCCAAGGATGATCCTGAAATGATTGAAATTGAATTTTTCAAGGGAGTTCCTATAAAGTTGAATGGCAAGGAAATGTCGGGTAAACAAATTCTTGTAGAATTGAATAAGATAGGTGGAGAGCATGGCGTGGGTGTGGTAGACTTGCTTGAAAACAGGATGGTAGGCATGAAATCCAGGGGTATCTATGAAACGCCGGGTGGCACCATATTATGGTATACCCACGCGGAACTGGAGCGCCTCGTTCTGGAAAAAGAAGTACAGCACTACAAGGAAGTCATATCAAAAAAATATGCGGAACTAATTTATAACGGCATGTGGTATAGTGGACTAAAGACAGCGTTTGATGCTTTTGTTAAAGAGACACAGGAGACTGTATCAGGAAAGGTCAAAGTACAGCTTTATAAGGGCAATGTGATTTCAGCAGGAATGACATCACCTTATGCAATCTATGACGACGATATCTCTTCATTTGGTTATAGTGAATTATATGATCACCATGACGCAGAAGGATTTATCAAGCTTTTCAGCCTCCCTTACAAAATTAAAGCCCATTGTTTAGGGGCTGGTCAAAATAAAAAAACAGTCATGAGCAAGATAGCCAAATAGCAAAACTGCCCCCGAAAAGGGGCAGTTTTTTACGATTCAAGGGTCTTGTAAAACAGAACAGCGCTGAATGAAATGACGACGACACCAATGATTCTGACAATCGTTTCAATGGCAGCTCTGCCATAAAACATCAATACCAGTCCCAAGATAAGGCTAACAACCGATATTATAAATTCGTTTTTGTCTAGTGCACCTCGCTCTCTAAAAATAAAGAAAAGCTTATACACGGCAAAGGACAGCAAGCCAAGACCTGATACAATCATAATTAATGTTGGAAAAATCAATATCAATACGCCAATTAACACACCAACAAAAAAGAATGACCGATCCCTGCCCCATATTGTACCCTCTGTATAATAAATACCAAAACCGCTGAATACAGCTAATAATACACCTACAACCCTTATCATTGTAAGGCCGATAAATGAAGGAAAGCTAATCAGAAACAGACCCACTACAAAAGCAATGACACTGAGTGACCTGATTGCATTGTTATTACCATTTATTTCAAATCTGAACATTTGAACCTCCCAGATATAGTGATAGGTCTATTATATATAAAAAACGACAAAATTTAAATCATTATTCCATTAAAAAAGCATTAAAATATGGTATAATTAAATGTATAAAAATTACATTATGCACTAATGTGTAGATCATTAATAAGAGGAAGTGACATATGAACGCGGAAATTCTATGCTTTGGGTCCGAGATTCTCCATGGGGATATCGTCAACAGCAATGCACAGTACATATCAAAAAAAATGGCAGAAATTGGGATAAATGTCTATTATCATTCCGTTGTCGGAGACAATCACACTAGGATGGAGGAAGCCTTCAGACTTGCTTTTGAAAGGGTTGATATTGTCATATGCACAGGTGGCTTGGGGCCTACCCAGGATGATATAACAAAAGAAATACTAGCAAAGTACCACCATCTAAAAATGGTTTATGATGAAGATAGTTTTGCGCATGTTAAGCAGATCTATCAAAGACTAAAAAAAGAGATGCCTGAAAGCAACATCAGACAGGCCTATTTTCCCGAAGGATCTATTGTTTTGCATAATATATTTGGAACGGCTAACGGATGCCTATTGGAAAAAAATGATAAGATAGCTGTTTTAATGCCTGGCCCACCTAAAGAGGTGATGCCTATGTTCGAAGAGTTGGTGATTCCTTATCTGATGAGATACTCGGATCGTGTGATAGTTGGCAGGAAATATGTTGTAACCGGACTTGGAGAATCTACAACAGAAGCCATGATTATCGACTTGATTGATGGACAGACGAATCCTACCATAGCTACATTTGCCGGAAATGGCAGGGTAATATTGAGAGTTACTGCAAAAGCAAAGGATAAATCTGAGGCTGAAGCGCTTATATTACCAATAGAAAAAGAGATACTCCACAGATTGGCAGGCTATATCTATAAATCTGAGACAATTGACGTTGGTGAACACGCCGCAAAAATGCTGTTAAAGCACAAATTGACGATAGCGGTTGCTGAATCCTGCACAGGTGGCTTAGTCTCTGCAAAACTGATCAATTATCCAGGTATTTCAGAATCTTTCCGCCAGGGTTTCATAGCGTATAGCAATCAATCTAAAATTGAATCTTTAGGTGTCAACGAAGAAACGATACTGAATTATGGAGCCGTGAGTCCCCAGACCGCGGAGGAAATGGCTTATGGAGCTGCTTTAAGATCGAATACAGACATTGGTCTATCAACAACAGGCATAGCTGGACCATCAGGTGGTACAGCGGATAAGCCAGTAGGTCTTGTGTATATAGCCATATATTTCAAAGGTAAAACCACAGTCAAAAAAATAAATTATCCTGGTAATAGAGATGTTATTATGGAACGGGCTACATTGGCAGTACTGGATTTAATGAATAAAACCATCAATAAGGAGTACTTGGATAGCTTATAAACAGGAGGAATTTGTGGATATTAGAATTCTTGCATGCGACAACAATAGATATCAGTTGGACAGCCTGATCAATCATATTAGAGAATTTGATATCAAACACAACATCAACCTAATCATCGATAAAGCCATGACTGGAGAGGAAACTCTTGCACTGCACAGTCAGAACAGATATCACATGGTTTTTTTGGATATTGATTTGGATGATAAGGTAAATGGTGTTGAAATTGCTGAAACAATTAGGAAAAATGATGACAATATCCTTATTATATTCGTCACGGCGTTTACCGATTTCACATTTAAGGCTTATGAGCTATTTGCCTTTAACTATCTTGTTAAACCTATAGATAAGCAATTCTTTGAAAAAATGATGATTAGAGGAATTAATCTGGTCAAATCAAGGTATTTTATCAGAGAAAAGCTTTCCATCACAATAGATGATGGTCATGAGAATCATAAAATTCCATATGACGAAATTATATATTTTGAAAAGATTGGTAAGCGAGTATACTTTTATCTGATAGACAATAGGATACTGAATCCTGTCATGACTTTAAACTATCTGGACAGCTTATTGGAATCAGGGTATTTCATAAGATGCCATAAGAGTTTTATCATTAATCGATACAAGATAAAATATATCGACTCAAATAATATAAGGATGAAGAATATTGATACAGCAATTCCTATTGGTAGAAAATACAAAGAATCCATTGATAAAGCAATATTAGAAATTATATAAAAGGTAAAATTTATAATATTCATGTCGTTGACGCCTGTTATTAGGTTGTTTGCGCCAGACATATTGAAATTAGTTCATTATTGTTATAGTATTAATGCAAGCATAAATTAATTGGTGAATAGATTTATCGGGATTAACCTAAAAACAGCACTTTGACCAAAAGGTGCTTTTTTTAGTGTCCAAAATGCTTAGCGTAAAGTTATTGTAGGAAAAAAATATAAAAAGAAAGTCTCTTTCGTGTTATGATGAGTTTGCAAACAAAATCTAACAGAAGGAGCTTTCTTTTTATGTACAATAGTATACTACACTTTAATGAATTAATTTCAATATGTCTGGCGCAAACAACCTAATAACAGGCGTCAACGACATGAATATTATAAATTTTACCTT
>JAHRFV010000294.1 GCA_019084435.1 Dethiosulfatibacter sp. | reverse complement strand
TACTTACAAACAAAGAAATAGCCAGTCTAGGATTCTTATCCATGACTGACTACTATCTGAAAATATGTGAAACCTAGAGAAGCGCCGTATACGGAACCGTACGTACGGTGCTGTGGGAGGTCGGTAGATAAAATAATTATCTACCTCCTACCCGATTTTTATTGCATTACTATTTAATCTTTTTATTGCTTGGCGTTTTTTCAAGCTCTCTGTAGACCTTGGCGCTGAACTGACCTTGAAGGACTAGCAAACAACAGGACAGAAGGATAAAAAAATTGAACGCCAAAAGAGAAAGCAGATTATGATATCGTACATGAAAAATCATTTCTTTGTAAAAAACAAACGCAAAGGTTGATAAAATTAGACTCAATACAGCAGATATCGCTATGACCTTTTGGTCTTGATAGATTCCAAGAATAAAAAGTGCGATATAAATAGTTAGATATGATAACATGCCTGGTGTGAATGCTATAAATACCAGAACTGTCAGATAAGTACCAGCAATAGCCAAATATTTGACTTCATGAATCATTTTATTGGTATAAACCATATAAGACATCACCATCGCCACACCACCTATAAAAACAATAATCACAACGGCCGCTTTGATATCTCTAACACTTGCCATGTTATTCAAAAATGATAGAAAAGCCGAAATCCATAATAATTTAACAACCATTTTGTTCTGACCTTTAATTAATGATAAATGATCCATACTCTCAACCTCTTTCTTTAAATCTATCCTTAAAAATCCTCGCAGCATCAGTGCACTGTATATTATATCATATCATTAAAAGTTCTCCTATTGGATTTTTGAAATAAAATAATCGTTTCACAAATTAAGTACACATACTCTATTGATTTTCAAGCCCAACAAAAAAATGGTTGGCATAAAATTTGCATTGTTATTTATAAAGACCACCGATTATAGGAGTGATAATCATATGAAGAAAAGAATTCTAGCAATCAACCTTGGATCAACTTCAACAAAAATTGCAGTATATGAAAATTTAGATGAAAAATTAAAAAAATCAATCAATCATTCCAACGAAGAATTATCAAGGTATAGTAACTTCTGGGAGCAGACAGAGTTCAGAAAAAACAAAATAATCGAAGAAATGCTAAAGAGTGAAATCAGCTTTTCAAGTCTTGATGTGATTGCTAGCAGAGGTGGCTTGTTTAAGCCGATACCTGGAGGTATCTATCAGGTAAATGATGATATGATTGACGACATGAAGAGTGAAAAATATGGCATCCATCCTGCCAGCATTGGCTGCGTAATAGCCTATGAATTAGGGAAGGAACATAATATATCTGTCATAACAGCGGATACGCCAGTAACTGATGAATTTTGCACTTTTGCGAGATACTCAGGAATGAAAGAAATACCCAGAGCAAGCGCCTTTCATGCCTTGAATCAAAAAAGGACTGCACGAGTTGTTGCCGAAAGATTGAATCGGAAATATGAGGACCTAAATCTGATAGTCGTGCATCTCGGTGGTGGGATTTCGGTTGCCGCTCATGAAAAAGGGCTGGTGATAGATGTAAACAATGCGCTTGATGGCGATGGACCTTTTTCACCGGAAAGAGCTGGAACGGTTCCGGTTGGAGATCTTATCAAATTGTGCTTCTCAGGAAAATATTCTGAAAAGGAAATGCTGAAAAAAATACAGGGTGACGGAGGATTGATGTCCTATCTTGGAACAAACAGCGGACTGGAAGTTGAGGAGAGAATACGAAGCGGTGACCAATATGCGCTTGAGGTATTCGAAGCTATGGCATATCAAGTGAGCAAGGAGATAGCATCCATGGCAGCTGTGCTTAAAGGAAATGTAGACGCCATAGTACTGACTGGCAGCTTAGCCTATTCTAACAGACTGATTAATTGGATCAAAGAAAGAGTCGGTTTTATAGCTGAGATCCATTTGAATCCCGGTGAAAATGAAATGCTCTCATTGGCAGAAAATGCCTTAAGATTTTTAGAGGGAGAAAAGCCTAAGAAATACTGATTTAAAGGAGGTTACAATGAGTAAAAATTTGGTGGCTTCAGGCTCAACTGATGCCAGGAAAGAGACACAAAAGACAATTATCACCGTTGCTTTAACCGGAGCAACAGGCAGCAAGGCATTGAATCCTACAACCCCGATAACACCGGAGGAAATTGCAGATGACGCTTATGCCTGCTATCAAGCCGGTGCTGCAATGGTCCATCTCCACATGAAAAAAGACGACGGAGAATCACCCTCGATGGCGATAGAAAAGTTTAAGATAACACAGGAGCTGATCAAAGAGAAATGCGATGTCATCATCAACATGACAACTTCAGGTGAAGTGACGACAATAGAGGATTGCGTCGTAATAGGAAGCTTTAAGAAAGATGACAAGCAAAGAACCGATTTATTGTATTTGAAACCGGAAGTGGCGTCATTTGATATTCCAACCATGAATTTCGGTAGATCCGTCGTTCTGTTCCCAATTCCTCACTTGGAGGTTATGGGTTTGAAAATGATCGAGCTTGGCGTTAAACCCGAAATAGAAGTATTTGACATAGGTGATATAAGAACTGCCATTTCATTGATGAAAGGTGGCTATTTGGAATCCCCAGGTCATTTCCAATTTTGCTTGGGAGTTGCTGGAGGTGCAGGGGCTACAGTTGAAAACTTGGCTTATATGAGCAGATTAATACCTCAAGGGGCCACATGGTCTGCATTTGGATTAGGACCAGCCCATTTACCGACTATTTTTACTACGTTGGCACTTGGTGGTCATATAAGAGTCGGTTTAGAAGATAATCTTTACTACGACAAAGGTGTCCTAGCAACCAATGTAATGCTGACAAAAAGAGCTGCTGATATCATTAAGATGTTTGGAAATGATGTTGCAACTCCTGATGAAGCGAGAGAGATTTTAAGAATAAACAAGAAATAATGGTTGCAACCAACAACTGAAAAGGAGATTTTTATGAAAAGAATAGCAATTATGGGTGCGGGTGCCTTGGGAACGATACTGGGGGCATATATAACACAAAGCAGTAGAGATGTATTGTTGATTGATGCCTATAAGGAACACGTGGATGCTTTGAATCAAAATGGTGCTAAGGTTGTGGGAGAGGATAATCTGATAGTGCCGGTCAAGGCTTGCACCCCAGATGAAATGGAAGGATTTTTTGACATTGTGTTCTATATTACAAAAGCGCCTGCCAATAGCGTCGCACTTCCTCAATTACTTCCACATCTACATGAAAACAGTGTTGTATGTGTACTGCAAAATGGTTTACCGGAAGGTCCTGTTGCAGAATATGTTGGGAAGGATAGAGTCGTAGGCGGAACCGTTAACTGGGGAGGCGGACTACAAGGTCCAGGCGTATCAAACTCTACAGTTTCAGCTAAAGCCAGAGCGGATAATGCCTTTGAAATAGGTGAATTGGATGGTCAAAAGACAGATAGGATTATGGAAATTAGTGACATTTTGTCAGTTATGGGAAAGGTCCACGTATTAGACAATTTTTCAGGTGCAAGATGGGCAAAACTCTTTGTAAACGCAACTTATAGCGGTCTTTCAGCCGCTCTAGGATGTACTTATGGCGATATCCTGGACGATGAATTTGCCTTTAAAGTTTCTACCTATGCCGCTAATGAGGTTGTAAAAGCAGCTAGATTGAATGGTATTAAAATCATAGACGAGTATAATGGCCAAGATATAAAGAAAGCGGAATTCGACAGCGAAAAGGAAAGATTGGAAGCAGCAAAGGTTGTTCTCGGTGTATTTGATCGTTTTAGACTGGTGAATGCCAGTATGCTGAACGATATGAGAAGAGGTATATGGAATGTTGAGATAGATCAAATCAATGGATCTGTTGTTTCTGAAGGTGGGAAAGCTGATCTTGACACACCTTTCCACCGAAAAATTGTGGAATTGGTTAAAAGAGCCTGTTCAACGCAGACATTACCGACTTGGGACAACCTGAAGGAGTTTGAAGATATAGTCAAAAAAGCAGAAGAAAAGATCAAATAAATATGACAAAAAAATAACAAACAGGTTGAAAATTTGAAACATGATGAAAATATGCAACATAATGATGTAAATTTAGAACATGGTTTTTTCTCAAAAGACTCGCTGATTTAATAAAAATAATCTCTGAGTCTTTTTTTCTGTTTAATATTGCAGGTTCAATGAGTCTATGAGATTAGTTTTAATTATTGCGTCCAAATTGGCATAATATTTGCTACTGTTTAAAGTGATTGCAATCAAATTTTTATAAGGAGATGAGAACATGGCAAAAACAATTATTACAGCAGCACTTACCGGTGGCATTCATACACCAGGTATGAGCCAGTATTTGCCGATAACACCCGAACAAATCATAGCTGATGCCTTGACAGCATATGAAGCCGGCGCGGCAGTAGTGCATATACATGCAAGGAATCCTGAAAATGGAAGACCGACATCGGATATAGATTTGTTTAAGCAAATTGCTAAAGGAATTAAAGAGAAGTCCGATCTTATTGTGTGTGTTACCACAGGTGGTGGACTGGGAATGACCATTGAAGAAAGACTTAAACCTGTAACGGAGTTGAAGCCGGAACTGGCTTCATGCAATGCCGGATCAATTAATTTTGTTTTGGCACCTGCAGCTAAGAAATTGAAACCGATATTTGACTGGGAAGTACCTTACTTAGAATCAACTGAAGATCTGATTTTTTCCAACACCTTCAAAGGCATCAAAACCTATGTTGAAACCATGTACGCAAATGGAACTATACCGGAGTTTGAAGTCTATGATGTTGGAATGATCAATAATCTTGCTTACTTCAAGCAAATTGGTTTATTGACTAAACCTATTTATCTTCAGTTTGTTATGGGAATTCTTGGTGGAATCCCGGCAGAGGCGGAAAATCTTACTTTCATGGTCAAAAAAGCGAAGCAGCAATTGGGAGAGAATTTTGCATGGTCTGTAGCTGCCGCTGGGAAGAACCAGTTCTATATGACTAGCACTGCATTGTCCATGGGAGGAAATGTAAGAGTAGGATTAGAAGACAATGTGTATCTAAAACCTGGCATTTTAGCTAAGAACAGCGGGGAGCAAGTGTCACAGATCAGACAGATCATTGAAGCAGTCGGAGG
Organism: Dethiosulfatibacter sp.; assembly: GCA_019084435.1. Next base: position 17,788 of record JAHRFV010000294.1, on the reverse strand, counting down.
ACAGGTCGCTGATACATCCGAGGCAAGGCAAATACTAAGTTTAAAAGGTAAAGACAAGGTTCAATTCTAAAATAATGGCAGAGAAAATGCTATTATAAATAAATTATATTAATGGAGGAATATTTATGGAAATGCTAAGTCTCATAGGTATCATAGTATCACTGGTATTGCTGGTTATACTTGCTATGAAGGGAATCAATATCATTATATTGGCTCCTGTTCTAGCTACTTTGGTTATACTGACAAGTGGAATGAATTTTGTACAAACAATCACGGGACCTTATATGACTGGATTTTCGAATTTTGCTTTGAGGTTCTTCCTGGTATTCATGCTAGGATCTGTTTTCGGAAAATTGATGCAGGATAGCGGAGCTGCATCATCTATTGCTCACGGAATCGTTAAAATTACAGGGAAAGAAAGCCAAATGAGAGTATTGCTTACATTGACGGCAATAACCGCATTATTGACTTATGGTGGAGTAAGTCTATTTGTTGCTGTATTCGCCATAATGCCTATCGCAAGACCGTTATGTAAAGAACTGGATATTCCATGGCCTCTATTCATGGGTGCTTTCATCTTTGGAATGGCAACATTTACCATGACAATGATTCCAGGAACACCACAGATTCAAAATGTTATTCCTACAACCTATCTTGGAACAACTTTGACAGCAGCTCCAGTAGTAGGTCTAGTGGCTGCAGCTGTTGTTATTGTGTTCAATACATGGTGGTTGAATCACGAGAGAAAGAATTATGCCAAGAAAGGCATGGGTTATGAAGCAACTAAAGGCAAAACGGAAACAATAGGTGAATCGAAGGTATATAAGCCAGAAGAAAACCCTTCATTGATAATTAGCTTGATTCCTTCAATTGTTATGTTGGTTTCGTTGAACGTATTTAAACTGAACATAGTCCTTGGACTGGCAATAGCGATAATCGCATGTGTTGTATTGTTCTTCAAATATTACGACAATCTGCTTGGAACATTGAATCAAGGGGCAGTCAATGTAGGCGGTCCAATTTTAAATACTTGCGCAGTTGTTGGATTCGGATCAGTTGTCAGTGCGACAATAGGATTTGTCCTGTTTAAAGATGCATTGATTGGCATCCCCGGACATCCATTGATATCTTTTGTAATAGGAACCAACTTATTGGCCGGCATAACAGGGTCAGCTTCCGGTGGTCTTGGTATTGCTATGGAAACTCTAGCACCTTATTATAAGCCTTTGCTAAATCCCGAAGCTATGCATAGGCTGGCATCTATTGCTTCTGGCGGATTGGACGCTATGCCGCACAATGGTGCAGTTATAACAACCTTAACGGTATTGGGTTTAACCCATAAAGAAGGATATAAGCCAATATTCATGTGTGCAGTAGTTGGACCACTAGTGGCGTCAGTAGTTGCAATCGCTTTGGCTATTGTTATGTATAGCTAAAAGCAATAGTTTTGGAATAAAAGGAGGTAAAAAATGCAAATAGCTATAATGGGCGCTGGTTCCCTGGGGACGGTTATAGGAGCTCTTATTTCTCAGAAATACAAAGACACAGTATTGATTGATGTCTATCAGGAGCACGTTGACGCTCTCAATAAACACGGTGCAACAGGTGTTGGTCTGTATGAATTCAACTTACCGGTTAAAGCTTGTACACCTGACCAGATGGAAGGCAAGTATGATTATGTGTTTTATTTGGCTAAAGCAACCGCCAATGATGTTGCATTGAATCAGTTATTGCCGCATCTTCACGAAAATAGCGTAGTATGCACGCTTCAAAACGGCCTTCCAGAGGATGATGTTGCAGAGATCATTGGCAGAGACAGAACAATCGGCGGTACTGTTGGATGGGGAGCTTCTTTCCAAGGACCTGGTGTTACAAAAGTAACTACAGGAAAAGACAAAATTAAGAAAGGGGCATTTGAAATTGGGGAGTTGGATGGCAAAATCACAGAAAGAATAAAACAAGTACAAGAGATACTTGAATGTGTTGGCCATACAACTATTGAAACAAATCTAATGGGAGCCCGCTGGACAAAACTGTTTGTAAATGCAACCTTCAGTGGCATGTCAGCTGCATTGGGATGTAACTATGGAGGTGTTCTTGACAATCCAAAAGCATTGGAGTGTGCAGCTTACACAGCAAATGAAGTCATCAAGACTGCGCAGGCATTAGGTATTAGGATGGAACCATGGCAAGGCATTGATGTGACTAAGGCTGCGTTTAATACAAAGGAAGAAATTCCAGATCGCTACCCTATCATCTTTGATATCTTTTCTCCTCATAGACAAGTTCAAGCTAGTATGTTGAATGACATGCAAAGAGGTAATTTCAATACTGAAATTGATGGTATAAATGGGAAAGTCGTACTGTACGGAAAAAAAGCAGGTGTTGACACACCATTCAATAGCAAAATTGTTGAAATCGTGAAAAAACATCAGGAGATGAAGGAATTACCAACCATGAAAAATCTCGATTTGTTTGTATTACCTTAAGTTAGAGGAGGGGATGTTGATGTTTAGAAATGTAGGTGTGGTCGGTGCTGGAACCATGGGTCATGGGATAGCGTTGGCATATGCCAAAGCAGGTGTAAATGTTACGATAGTGGACTTGACTGAAGATATATTGAACAGAGCACTGGAAAAAATGAGTCATAACCTCGATATTTTTGTGGAAGAGGGTATGCTGAAAATTTCTAAAGAAGAGGTTTTGCGCAATATAACTTTTAGCACAGAAAATAAAGACCTAAAAGATTGTGAGTTCATTATTGAAACCATCATAGAAAACCTAGAAATCAAACAAAAGCTGTTCAAGGAGCTTGATGAACTGTGCGGACCTCATACCATTTTAGCAAGTAATACATCGAGTCTTAGGTTGTCTGAGATTGTCAGAGACGTCAAACGTAAAGACAAGGTTATATTGACGCATTTTTTCAATCCAGCTCATATCATTCCATTGGTCGAATTGTTGAAGCATAGCGAAACTTCGGACGATACATATGAAAGCGTTAAGTCATTTTATGAGGAATGCGGCAAAGAGACTATACTAGTTAATAAGGAATTGCCTGGTCTGGTTGCTAATAGAATTCAGATAGCAATGGCAAGGGAGGTATTCTCACTATTGGATCAACAGGTCGCATCGGCACAGGATATCGACAAAGCTATTACCGCTGGTCCAGGATTCAGGTTATCAATCAGCGGAGCTATAGAAATAGCTGACCTAGGTGGTTTAGATGTCTGGAACACGGTATCTAAGTATTTGGTACAGTTTATTGATTCAAGTAGAGAACCATTTAAGTCACTGGTGGCGAAGGTTGAAAAAGGAGAATACGGCGCAAAAAACGGTAAAGGATTTTATGAATATTCAGGGCAAGGTCTTGATGACATCATGCTAAAAAGAGATAAAAAACTAGTTAAGCAGTTGAAGTTTATGGATCAGATCAAGCAATAAGGGAATACAACATTCAATGAGTGAAAGTGTTTAATCCATCACTTTCACTCATTATTTTCATTACAAGTGACTGTATATGAAGCTTATTATTGTAAAGTTATAAGTTATTTAATTTAATGTGGAATGCATTGAAATTGAATGTTAGTTATGCTAAACAGGATAAAAGGAGGTAATGAAAATGGAATTGAAAGATATAAAAAAAGTAGCCTGTATTGGTTCAGGTTTGATTGGTTCCGGCTGGGCAACCAGCTTTTTGATGAATGGTTATGATGTGATACTCTATGACATAAAAGATGAATTGCTGGAACTTTCTAAAAAAAGAATCATCAACAATCTGTCTATTTTCATTGACAAAAATATCATTACCAATGCAGATGCGGAAGAAATGGTTGCTCATGCACATTACACAACCGACCTGGAAACAGCTGTCCGTGATGCCCATTTCATTCAGGAATCAGGACCGGAAAACTATGGGATCAAGCAGAGTGTTCTCAAAGACATCGAAAAATTCACTGACGAGTCTACAATCATTGCCAGTAGTACCTCGGGTTTGTTGATTACAGAAATAGCCAAATATGCAGAGCATCCGGAACGATGCCTCGGAGCCCATCCATATAACCCACCACATTTGATTCCTCTGGTTGAGATGTCAAAGGGCGAAAAAACCAGCCAGGAAGTTGTTGAATTAGCTTATAGCTTTTACAAGAAAAATGGCAAAGAGCCAATTGTATTGCAAAAGGAAGCTTTGGGTTTCATTGCAAACAGGTTACAGGCTGTTCTATATCGAGAAATCGTTGATTTGGTTTTAAAAGGTGTTTGCAGTGTAGAAGATGCTGATAAAGCCTGTCTTTTTGGACCAGGACTCAGATACGGTATTATGGGTCCCAACATGATTTTCCATCTTGGTGGTGGCGAAAAGGGTATCAAAGGTATGATGGAGAATCTTGCCATACCAGCATTCGCTCTGTGGTTGCCGGATGTTGCAAAATGGGAGAAAATACCACCAGAGTGGCCTGATATAGCTCAAAAGGGTATAGTTGAGGCAATGGCAAATAGAGATCCTTACAGTGGAAATACAAATGAAGAAATAGTAAAATTCAGAGATGATATGCTAATCAGCCTGCTTAAGCTTCATAATAAATTATAGGAGGGATTAGGTTATGTTAGAGAATAAAGTTATTATAAGTTGCGCAATAGTTGGAGGCGTCACCAAGCGAGAGCATACCCCTTACGTGCCTATTCTACCGGATGAAATTGTACAGCAAGCTGTAGATGCTTACAGGGCAGGCGCTGCAGTTGTGCACTTGCATGTTCGTGAGGATGACGAGACCAACACAATGAATTTTGACAGATTTAAATACATAACAGAGAGTATTAGAAAACAGTGTGATGTTGTCATAAATCTGACCTCCGCCTGCTTCAATACTTCAATCGCTGATAGAGTTAGACCATTCTACGAACTAAAGCCTGAATTGGCCTCCCTTGATGCCGGAACAATGAACTGGGCGTATTCAGTTGTGTTTGAAAACTCTCCTGAGTTTCTAAATGTTGCTTCACAGAAAATGATTGAAGTGGGAGTGAAGCCTGAGATCGAGATTTTTGACACCGGTATGATTGATAATGCCAAACATCTGATGAAAAAAGGCTTGATAGAGGATCCTCCTTATTTCCAATTTGTTCTGGGTGCCCCGGGTGGCATGCCTGCAACAGCCAAAGCACTTTTATTCTTACTTGAATCTATCCCAGCTAATTCAAACTGGTCCGCTTTTGGGATTGGTGGGCAGGGTCATTTGGATGTCATGTTTGCGGCTTTGGCACTAGGTGGCAATATCAGAGTTGGGTTGGAGGATAATGTATATATGAGCAAAGGGGTGCTCGCCAAGTCTAATGCGGAAATGGTGGAGAGAGCAGTTAGGATTGTCAAAGAGTTTAATAAGCTTCCCGCAACACCAGATGAAGCAAGAGAAATACTGAAACTCAAAGAAAAAAAATAGAAGGATGGTGAATCTGATGAGAATTGCAATATTGGGTTCCGGTTCAATCGGTACAATTCTAGGTGCATTGCTTTCAAAAAATCAACAGGATGTCGTGTTGATTGATTCCTATAAAGAACATGTTGACGCATTGAATGCAAAAGGTGCAAAAATCATAGGTGGAATCAATGACGTCATACCTGTAAATGCATCTCTTGCAAAAGATCTTGATGGTACTTTCGATTTGATTTTCTTTACCACCAAGCATATGCATATGAATGATGCTTTAGAAAGCATCTTGGCAAATATTAAAGACACCACTATAGTCGTAACACTACAGAATGGAATACCTGAAGACTTCGTTTGCGAAAAAATCGGAGCAGAGCACGTTATTGGTGGTTCTGTCGGATGGGGGGCAACGTTTATTGAACCCGGCGTTTCTGAACTGACTTCTGATGTTTCCGGTATGTCAGTTATCATCGGAGAGCTTAATGGATCAATAACCGAAAGAGTGAAAATAGTAGCAAGCATACTTGAACTCGCCGGCAAGGTGACTATTAGCGACAACCTGATCGGCACCAAATGGTCCAAGGTAATAATGAATGCGACATCAAGCGGCATGTCGACTGTGCTAGGCGCAACATTTGGCGAGGTAGCCGATGATATGAGATCCTATACCTGTGAGGCAAATATCGCCCTGGAGGGAGCAAAAGTCATGTCAGCCGCTGGCATTACTCCTGTAGCGATTCATGGATTTCTCCCAAATGTTGAAACAATCTCTTTCAGCACAAAATCAGAATTGGAAGCCCTGCACGCCTACTTCAGCAATCGGATTGCCTTGCACAGGAAACTGATAGCCAGTATGCTTCAGGATATTTCAAAAGGTCGGAAAACAGAAATCAATGAGATCAACGGCAAGATTGTAGAATATGGATTAAAGTTTGGCATACCAACACCATTTAATGAAAAAGTTGTTCAAATTGTTACAAAAATACAAGATGGAGAGTTGAAACCTGACTGGTCAAACATTAATTTCTTTGACTTAAATGTCTTTTCATGATTACAAAATTAGAAAGTCAATAAGCAGCTAATTGACAGATTTGACAGACAAAAACAAAAGAAGCAGTCCCTTTTGATTTGAGTGCTCTAATCTGTATCATTATGAGATTTTTGACCTACCTTGAACATTTGAATTAAAACATTTATAATGATTACACAAGAATAATTTACATAATGTGAAACAATGATCAAAATGACAATGGATCTTTCATCTTTTAAGCAATATTAGATAAAGGCAGTGAAAAAGAATGAAAAATGAAATCAAACCCTTGATATCCAAGTCGACGATTACTTATGACGAGTTAGTCCATATATTCAACAACTCGTATGATGGATTAATGATCTCTGATCATGAAGGTAATCTAATATTTAACAACAAAGCAGTTTCAATCATTTTGAACGTAAAATCAGAAGAGCTGCTTGGGAAAAATGTAAGAGATTTAGTGAGAAGGGGCTTGTATGACAACTCTGTCATTTTGAAAGCCATCGAAACAGGAGTTCAGCAAACTGGTATTGTAAATCTTCATAATGGTAATACGGTTGTATCCACATCAACACCTATGTTGGATGAGAATCAAAAAGTTAAGATGACCGTGACAAATGTTAGAATGGAAAGTGTCATTGATCAATATGCAAAGGAATTAGAGAAGCAAAAATGTCATGTCAAGCGATATAAATCAGCTATTCATTATATGAATAGCCTTAATACAAACTCGAATAAGGTTATAGCAGAAAGCATTCAAATGAGAAGACTTCTCAAATACTTGTCTAAAGTGAGTAAAATGAACAGTACCGTACTTTTAACCGGAGAATCGGGAACAGGTAAAGAGGTTGTATCCAGGTTTATTCATGATAATAGTTTAAGGTCAAGGGAGCCATTCATACCTGTCAATTGTTCGGCTATACCGAAAGAACTGATGGAGTCAGAATTTTTCGGATTTGAGAAGGGTGCATTTACAGGAGCTATAAAAAGCAAGCCGGGTTTTTTTGAAATGGCAGATAAGGGAACCCTATTTTTGGATGAAATAGCAGAAATGACAATGAATATCCAAACAAAATTCTTAAGGGTTTTAGAATCTGGCGTTATACAAAGACTTGGCAGTACCAACCCTATTCAAACTGATGTTAGAATAATTGCGGCTACTAATAAAAATCTTGAGGAAAGGGTAAATGACAATAGATTCAGAAAAGATCTCTATTATCGTCTGAATGTAATACCGGTTACCATTCCTCCCCTTAGAGAACGAAAGGAAGATATTGTACCGCTGGCCCAATATTTCATAGATCAGATCAACAGTGAATATGATTCAAGCAAAATACTTTCTGAGAGTCTGATAGAAAAAATGTTGAATTATAATTGGCCAGGAAATATTAGAGAGTTAAAAAATATCGTCGAACGATTCTATATACTATCCAATGAAGAGGAGTTTTTCATTTCGGAAAATATTAAGCTAGATCAATCTAATTTACTTAGAAATGGTCTAAGCAATACAAGCGTTACGAATGATTTCAACACAGAATTTACTGGTGATTTGAAAGCATTTGTAAAAGAAGCGGAAAAAGTTTACATCAAGAGAGTTTTAAATAGCTGCAAGTGGCAAATCGGAGAAGCAGCTAAAGAGCTTGGTATCCACAGAAGTATGCTGTATAGAAAAATGCAGGAATATAATATATGTAAAAATAACTAAATAAACGCATCACCCGCATAGCAATTGGAAAGGTTTCAAAGTATGGATATGAATAGATGGTATCGTCGGTCGTGACCCCTTCAGATACAGCTCAGATAGATTTAGATAGCTGCCATTGTTTTGTTTGGGATAAATGAGTGCAGTACTGTTGTCCACTCCAAAAGAAAAATCAGAATATATGGATAATTTTATATCAGAGTGATTTATTTTTCTGAAAACCTGACTGGAATGATCAATAATATTATTCATTTTAGAATAATTATTCTAAAATGAATAAATCGATCGCATGTCACACTATTGACTGCAGGCAAAGGTTTTCACAGATTGAAAATATAAAATTATTCATAATTGAATAAAACGTTATGGTTATCGTCAAAACGTTTGCCCGAATTCAAATGTCAATAGGTATGAATAATAAAAAGAAAATCATCTTGGAATGTTGAAAAATAGGCATTTTGAGATGATTTTTTTGTTTTTGCTCGAAGGAAACAGCTATAGATGATTGTTATTTATTATGATTTAACAATTGGCATGGTAATTGCTATATTAAGTGTAACTCATTTATTGGTTAAAAAGTTAACAAAAAACACGATTAGATATCATAATCATCGTAGGAGGTAGTTTTATATGAGATCATTTGAAGGAATCAAGGTGCTTGATTTGACTGAAAATCTTTCAGGAAATCTAACGACAATGTATCTGGCTAATTTTGGTGCGGAAGTCATCAAGGTTGAAAAACCAACATCTGGTGATAAATCCAGAAGTTGGCAGCCTCAGAAAGAGGGTAAAAGCTTATATTTTGCATACCTAAACAGAGGCAAGAAAAGCATAACCATTGATATTCATCAGCAAGAAGGAATTGATGTTATTAAGAAGTTAATAAAAGAAGTGGATGTCATTTGTGAGAGTTTAGGTGCTGAATTCATGGAGAAAAATGGACTTAGCTACGAGCACGTACAATCATTGAATCCAAAAATTATTTACGCATCGCAATCATATTTTGGTCATACCGGTCCATATAAAAACAGACCTGGATCAAGCTGTTCGAGTCAGGCTTTGGGAGTTACTATGGATATGACAGGCGTGTATGGTGGACCACCGATTAAATCCGGACCATCTATGGGAGAACATTATACGGCTGGCTATCTCGCTTCGGGTATTATGCTGGCGCTAATTAACAAGCAACTGACAGGAGAAGGACAAAAAGTGGATGTTTCGTTGCTTGATTCCTTGTTCTCAACAATTGAAGCTGCTTCAGCCGCTTATTCGCTACTGGAAGAAATTCAAACTAGAAAAGGAAATTTTGATCCTGCTTGTGCTCCTTATGATACCTTTGAAACAAATGATGGGTTTGTAGCTATAGGAGTTGCTAATGAACTTCAATGGCAAAATCTATGCAAACATGTTATCAATATGCCTGAATTGATTGAACACCCTGTTTATTATGAAAACGAAGGAAGATGCAAGGATTATCTTCATAATCTCAGACCAATATTGGCAGAGTACTTGTTAACCTGTTCTAAATACGATATTGAGAGACTATGCAGAGAAGTTGGAATTCCAAGTGGAGAGGTTCTTGATGTTCCAAGTATTGTTGATCATCCTCATATTGTAGATAACGGTTTTTTAACCGAAATGAATGACAAGGAAGTTGGAAAAGTCAAGATACCTACTTTGCCAATAGCACTTAGTGAGACACCTGCAATTCTTAATGAAAGCGCTCCTTTGCTAGGGGAAAACACTGACGAAGTCTTATCTGGATTTGGTTTCAGCAAAGAAACTATCAGCGAATTAAAATTTAAAAAAATAGTCTAAAAACAAAGAGTAATCAAGGAGGTAGAATAGATGAATATTTTAAATGGCGTAAAAGTAATAGATTTTACACATGCCTATGCAGGTCCATTTACAACAATCAACTTAGCGGATTTTGGAGCAGAGGTCATAAAAATTGAACGACATTCAGGAGATGTGAGCAGAGGCTGGGGACCATTCAAGGACGGGTACAGTGGGTACTACTGTTCATTCAACAGGAACAAAAGGAGTATAACACTTGATATTTCAAGTGAGGAAGGTAAAAGAATAATATTTGATCTTGTTAAGGATGCCGATATAGTATGTTCAAATTTCAAGGTTGGAACACTAGAGAAATATGGCATTGGCTACGAAGAAATGAAACAGATCAAACCGGATATTATTTATGCTTCAATATCTGGATTTGGTGATAAAGGCGTTCTTTCAACATTTGCAGCTTATGATAATGTTATACAAGCATTGAGTGGTATAATGGACATCACAGGATTTGAAGAAGGTGTACCAACTAAGATTGGTCCTGCAATAGGCGACAGCTATACTGGACTGATGTTGCTTATGGGAATTTTAGCCGCTTACAATCACAAGCTAAAAACCGGCAAGGGACAAAAAGTTGACGTTACAATGTTGGGGTCATTGATTGAAATGCTGGATAATCCTATCCTGGAGTATACTGCTTTTGGGAACAAAGTCACTCGAAAAGGCAATGTCAATACCCATTATGCACCTAGTGATGTATATAGGGTTGCAGATGGATTTATAACCCTTGCTGTGAAAAACGACGCAATGTGGCAGGAATTTTGCAAGGTATTGGGAACTCCAGAGCTTACATCAGATAGCAGGTTTAAGTCCAATGAGCTGCGCATGAGAAACACCGACGAGTTAAAAGAAATAATTGAAGAGAAACTTGCCAATATCAATAGAGATAAAGTAGCAGAGACATTCCTGGCGGTTAATATTCCATGTGCGGGGGTATCAAATATCAAAGAGGCTTTTGAAGATGAGCAGTTGAAAGCACGCAACATGATTATAGAGCTCGATGATCCGGGGGCAGGAAAAATTAAATTAGTTGGCAATCCAATGAAATTATCAAAAACACCACCTCAAATCAATAAAGCAGCGCCATTGTTAGGACAACATACTGAGGAGATTCTACTGGAAATGGGTTACACTGAGGAAGAAATACAGGCATTTAAAAATAAAAAAGCAATTTAATCATACGAGGAGAATTGAAATGAAGACTAAAAATAATATCGACTATGCATTGATGTTACCAGCAATTATTCTGACTTTAGCACTATCTATCCCATTAGCTCTCTTTAAAGAAGAGGGTGCGGCAATCGTCAGCAAGGTATTTGCATTCACCACTTCAAATTTCAAATGGGCATTTTTACTCTTTGGGTTTTTCTGTGTTGTTTTTCTGGTTTGGCTTGCTGCCAGTCGTTGGGGTAACATTAAGCTTGGGCAACCAGATGACAAACCAGAATTTTCCACCTATAGCTGGGCAGCGATGATTTTTTGTGCCGGTATCGGTATCGCCATTGTTTATTGGGCATTTATAGAGCCTGTTTATTACATGGGTGGACCACCTCTAGGTATTGAAGCAGGATCATTCTTATCTGCTGAGTGGGCTGGAATGCTGGGACAGTTTCACTGGGGTATAACACCTTGGGCTATATACACTATACCTACGATTCCAATTGCATACGCAATTCACGTAAAAAGAGCATCAACATTGAGACTTAGCACCGCATGCAAAGGTGTAATAGGCAAGAGAGCAGAAGGACCTTTAGGCAAGCTTATTAATATACTGGTTGTATTTGCTATGATTGGCGGTGTAGGAACATCTTTGGGACTAGCTGTGCCTCTTGTAACTGCATTATTTGCGCACATGTTCAATATCCCGCAAAGCTTTCAACTGCAGCTGATCGTATTGTCAGTTTTTACAGGTTTGATATCGATTACCGTCTACGCCGGTCTTCAGAAGGGTATTGCTAGATTGGCCGATTTCAATACTTATATAGCATATTTCTTATTAGCCTTTGTGTTCATCGTTGGACCAACGGTATTTATATTGAACCTTTGGGTGAACAGTCTAGGATTGATGGCTAATGATTTTATCAGAATGAGTCTCTGGACTGACCCGATTGGAAATCTCGGTTTCCCAGAAGGATGGACTGTGTTTTATTGGGCATGGTGGATAGCTTATGCGCCTATGATGGGTTTGTTCGTGGCTAGAATATCCAGAGGTAGAACCATAAGACAAGTTATACTTGGAGAACTGGTTTTCGGTAGTATTGGATGTTGGATTTTCTTTGCAATATGGGGTGGATATGCTATTGATGTTCAAATATCAGGAGCTCTGGACGTTGCAACTATAGTAGGTGATCTAGGCACACCTGGAACAATCATAGCTATATTAAGTACACTTCCAGCAGGTAACTGGCTCATCATACCGGTATTCACAATTTTGTGTATTGTGTTTTTAGCTACAACCTTAAATTCTGCTGCCTTTACACTTTCAGCCCAAGTAACAAAAGAAATCAGAGGAGATGAAGAGCCAAACAAATGGAACAGGACTTTGTGGGCAATATTCCTAGGCGTTTTCGCAGTAGGTCTTCTGGCAACAGGTGGTTTGCAGGCAGTACAGCTAGCATCTATTGTAGTCGCGCTCCCATTGATGCCGATTTTAATAACAATGCTGTTCTCACTTCTCAAATGGCTTCAAGAAGACTACGGAGATTTATTATCTGCTAAAGTAGTCTCACTAGAAGAGACACAAATTAAATCTATCAATGAATAGTAAAAAAATTAAATTATAGATTAACAGAATATATGTGGAGGCAAAACCGTAGCGGGTGGCGTCTCCACTATTATTGCTTATAAGGATTGCATCAGAAAGAATTGCTAATAAAGTGGGTATTGTTATATAATGGTCTACAAACCAAGGAATATTATCCATTAAACATGGTTATGAGGTGGGGATGGCATGACAGAAAAAAGCTTTAAGATGAATGCTAAGGATTTCAAAGAGGTTATAGATAATTTATACGATGAAATAATGATTTTTGATGATGATTATAATCTAATCTATCTGAATAATGCATCTATGCGACATTATGGCATTCAAAAAACAGAATTCATAGGCAAAAAGTTTTCTGATTTAGATGAAGTCTATTGGGGGAATTCGACTTTACCTGATGTTTATCAAAAAAAGAAAATTGTTGCAAAAAGACAACTAACAAATCTTGGTGTTGACATCATTACAATATCTGTGCCAATACTTGACGATGATGGAAACATCAAATATGTGGGACAAAATGTAAATGATATTTACTATAAAAATGAATTTGATGAAAAAGGACAGATCGCCTGCGATATATTTGACAGCAACGATAATGACGACGAAGGTGAACTGTTCATATATGGCAGTGAAAAAATGTCTATCATACTATCAATGGTTCATAAAATAAAAAACATCAAGTCGCCCTGCCTAATACTTGGAGAGACTGGAACAGGTAAAAGTCATCTAGCTAAATATATGCATCAGAACAGCAAGCGGAACAAAAATTTATTTGTAAGCCTGAATTGTGCTTGCATGAACCCAAACCTTTTGGAATCGGAACTGTTTGGATATGTGAAGGGTGCATTTACAGGAGCAAATACTAACGGTAAACAAGGACTGGTTGAGATTGCAGATGGCGGTACTTTGTTTTTAGATGAAATATCAGAGATACCTTTTGATCTTCAGGCCAAGCTACTTCAATTTATACAAAATCAGGAGTTTATACCAGTTGGAGGAAACCAGAGCAAAAAAGTCAATACAAAAATAGTTGCAGCTACAAACCGTAGCCTCAAGAAAATGGTTGAACAAAAGGCCTTCAGAGAGGATTTATATTTCAGGTTAAATACATTTGAAATTACAATACCGCCTTTAAGAGAGCGTATTGAAGATTTGAGAGTCTTGATTGATTATTATTTGACCTTATACAATAAATGGTATTATAGGAAATGTACAATCTCGAAAGAGGCTTTGAATGTATTGTTAAAATACTCCTGGCCGGGCAATGTCCGAGAAGTTGCACATGTTTTAGAAAAAATTATCGTCTTGACAAAAAATCAAGAAATCATGATTGGAGATCTACCTAAGACACTTTTTGAACTCAACAACAAACAAAATTATCTAAGTGACGGTGAAGACAGATCACTCAACGAATTAATGTCGGAAGTCGAAAAAAAGATTATAATAGAGTGTTACAATAAGAATAAAACGAGTGTAGGAGTGGCTAAAGAACTTAAAATCAGCCAACCAAAAGCATATCGCCTGATACAAAAATATATAGCAAATGAATAATAGCTAGTAACCAGACCTTTCTATCAAATGAAAGGTTTTATTTTTTTGTGCAAATGGACTGAATAAATATTTTTTTGCAGTGAATAAATATAATAAAAAAGTGGTATAATTCTAATAGAGAAGAATTATTTCATAATATACTTAAAGCTAACCCCTATTCCAGATGAAAGGATTAATTGTGTATGTGCAAAATGTCAATCGAAGATAAAAAACGCAATAGAATTCTTAGTCTGTTATTTTTATTATTGATTTTTTGGTTGATGGTTTCTTGCACTAGGGATGAAATGGGAGAGAGTTTATTCGAAAATCTTCTAGTAGGGAAAGAGGTATCTGACATTGTTATATTCAATGGATTTGTCTATGCCAGTGGAATGGAGGGCGTCTATAGGATAAACCCAGATACACTAGAAGTTGAAACATTGGATTTTGGTGGTATCTTTCTGGCTAAGGACATGATTGTACACGGTGAAAATCTTTACATAGGACATGATGGTGGCATTATAATGTATGATGGATATCAATATTCAAGTATATTGGATGAAACCTCTAATGTTCCAGATTATAGAGTCAATGGTTTGATGATTGACGAATCAGAGACCCTTTGGACAGGTACATATGGTGGTGTTTTAACACTTGTGAATGGTGTCTGGCAAAGCATCACAGTAGAAGATGGGCTGTTGTTTAATACAGTCTTTTTGATCATGGAGGATGGCTACGGAGGAATTATTTTTGGACATTATGCTTCATCAAAGGATGGTATAAGTTATTTAAAGGATGGAAAATGGACTTATTTTACAGTCGAGACAGGACTCCCTCATAACTATATTACATCGGGGCTTAAAGTGGATGATTTAATCTACATAACCACAGGATTCTATGAGGTTGGAGGGATTGCTGTTTTTGAATCATCCCCCAAAGGGATAACACTAATAGAAACAATAGTCGAAGAATGGGGAAAATACGGCAGCAAGGCAAGAAGTATTAGTACTGATAATGATTACTTGTGGATTGGAACAGAATATAACGGAATATGTATTATGGAGGGGGATGCATTTGTGAGAATAGATACTGACGACGGATTGGTAAACAATGAAGTAAAAGCTATACTCTTCGATGATTTGAATCGGGTATGGCTTGCAACAAGAAAAGGTGTGTCGGTTGCTTCTATGGATCGACTCTATCAGGAATTCCAAAACAGAAAATGAAAGGAGGTACTTCATGAAATTAGACAAGGCTTTAAAAGAGTTTCAGACATTAAAAAAGAAAAAAGATGACGGCAAGCTAAACGACAAAAAGTTTGAAAAAGCAGTTGATAAAATCAAGGCTGTTTCAGACGATGGTGTTGACTGGAAAGTGGACAAAGATGGTAATTGGTACAGAAAGGAAAATGATCAGTGGATCAAGGACAAAATCAAACCAAGACAATCGCCCAAGGGACCTCAGACATTGTTGCAATTAGTGGTTATGATTATAAAGAGCCTCTTCACTAATCTCCCGAAAAGACTGCTATTTTTTGCAGTCATCGGAGGTATTACATTTTTGGCTCATACCTATCTTGTCATCTATCCTAATGGTGGCTTCTGGCCTGGAACCAATCCGACGTTGGATAAAGTACTTGCGCTTGTTGGCAACAGAGGAAGAGGAACTGCTTTTTGGACGATTGGAGCGTACCTGGTCACATCGTTATTGAGAAAGATGATGAGTCTTGGACCCAAAAAGATCATTGGAGGTGTCTTTACAGGACCTGCAAGGGTTGTCAAATCAGCTTTTAATAAAAACGGTAAATTCCTGACATTCTTTCTGTTGAGCACAGTTGTCTTTTTATTGCTTGGACAATTTCTGATTAAGAACTCAGCCATAGCTTATACGTTGGCTGCGGGAGCGATTATAGCTATTATTACCTTTAGGGCTGATCTCAGTTATTTGGCTTTAAGGTTGGGATATCAGGATTTTACAAGATTGTTTAAGAAAAAAGCCAAATTCAATGATATATATTTTGATGCCTATCAATTGGCTATTATAGCGGCTATGGTACTATTTGTATTCCTTAACGGTAGACCGCTTTTTATTTATCTTTTTTGTGGATTATCAGTAGCATTGGTTATTTTCTCTAGATTTAGAAAAACCAACAAAATTGCTGCCAATCTTTTTCTGATTGGGATGGTAGGTATAAATCTATCACTGTACTACTTGATAAAAGTATATGCGGATGACGGAGGTGTGGCTGAGGCTGGGGGTTTTGGGCCGTGGATATCAAGCGAAGGTGCAGGAAGAGCGGTAGCAATCGGACTTCCTCCTAGTATAGGATCTGGAATTGGCGGATTGATAGGAATAGTCACCGGAGCAGGAGATTTTGTCGGTACATTCGTGGATGAAGTGGATTCAGATGATATAGACTATACAGAGACTGAAGGGGAAGATATCGCTGAAGAAGATGAATTCGAAGAGTCACAAGAAGAAACCGAAAATGAGTCCGAGGATGAAGAGGAATCTGAGGATGAAGAAGAGTCTGAGGATGAAGAAGAATCTGAGAATGAAGAAGAGTCTGAGAATGAAGAAGAGTCTGAGAATGAAGAAGAGTATGAGGATGAAGAAGAGTCTGAGGATGAAGAAGGATATGACGAGGAAGATGTTGAGGATTTCATAGAGAATTTGATTAATCTTGTTATGGGAGATCCAGATGATCAACTTGAGAGTATGGTCAATCTTGGCCAACTGGCTGCAGTCTTGCCAGGAGAAATAGGAGATTTAATAAATTCTGGTCAGGATTTTGTTCTCACATCAAGTGCTATAGACGCTATATTTGGTGCTTATGATTGGGTTGTTCCTGAGTGGGTAACAGATGGGGCGGAAAAAACAGCGAATGAGTCTTGGGATTATATGGGTGTTGTAAAAGATATCCTTGACCTTAATGGTAAAATACCAGAAGGACATCCAATTGCAGAAATGATGGAATGGGCTGGAATCACAAAGGATGCTTTGGACAATATCGGTATGGGTGACAATATCGTGTACGCAGGTCTAAAATCCTATTTATCCAACAAAATAAAAGGTGCGATATTCAACAAAGATACAAATCCAGGCTTGATTGTCATAGATATCCTGACTACAATATTAGCAGGAGGAACTCAGGCAGGAGATATCATTAGACAGGGTAAGACAATTCAAGGTGGTGCAAACTTTATTATTGATAAGCTTACAGACATGTACAATGGTACTGATGACGTTTCAAAAAGAGTGAAAGACGGCAAGTATGGTGGTGTATGGAAGGTAGCGGATGATACTACTGACTTGAATTCATCAGGATTATAAACACCTTCAGCTATCAAGTCACTCGTATCATCCGCTACCTTCCATACACCACCATACTTGCCGTCTTTCACACTATTTGAAACGTCATAACTACAATTGTACATGTCTGTAATCTTATCAATAATAAAGTTTGCACCACCATGAATTGT
>JAHRFV010000287.1 GCA_019084435.1 Dethiosulfatibacter sp. | reverse complement strand
GTGGAATGGCAATAGGTGCAGGAATAGGAGTTTTGTTGTTCCTACAGGTTATATCAGGTTTTGCAGGAGGGTCTAATAAATATCTGGTTAATTACTATTTTCAGATAGGTGCTTTTTACCTGAGTGGATTTAATGATATAAGTGCTTTAACCAGTTTATCAGTGCCTCTAGCATATATTCTGGTGTTAAGTATGATTTTACTCAATTTGTTCAATAAAAAGGACATTGTTTATTAGATGATAAAAATTATGATATAATGAACACAATAAATTTTAGAGAGGTGGAAAATGTCTGGAGAGAGAATTCTTATTGTTGAAGATGAAAGAGAAATCGCTGACTTAGTTAGAGATTATTTGACGGATGAGGGATTTGAAGTTCTGATTGCATATGATGGTGAACAAGGATTGAAAAGTTATAATCAATTCAAACCAGATCTGGCAATACTTGATATTATGCTACCTAAGATTGAAGGAACAGAGATAGCTAGAGTTATAAGATCACAATCTACAATACCAGTGATCATGCTGAGTGCCAAGAAAAAGGACATCGATAAAATTTTAAGCTTAGGACTAGGGGCAGACGATTATATGACGAAGCCCTTTAGCCCTGCAGAGCTGGTGGCAAGAGTCAAAGCCCAGTTGAGGAGATATTTTTTGCTATCCTCACCTACAAAAGAAGAAGCAGATATCTTGAAATACGGAAATCTAACAATACACCTGAAAAACTATCAGGTTGAGGTAGACGAGGAAGTTGTTTATCTTTCAGCCAAGGAATTTGAAGTACTGAGACTCCTAGCTGCGAGTCCCAATCAAGTTTTTACAAGAGACCAGATTTTTAATCTTGTTTGGGGATTTAATGAGTATGGAGATGTCAATACAGTAACAGTGCATATTAAGAAAATAAGAGAAAAAATAGAAGCGGACCCCACACAACCAAAGCTTATCAAAACTGTCTGGGGAGTGGGATATAAGTTCCAGGGAGAAAAGGCATGAAGTTAGGGATTAGGAGACAGTTGATTATTTCGTTTATATTAGCGATTATTTTGCCAGTCGTGATTACTTTGGTGTTATTAAGGGTGTTCACGGTAAAGGTCAACACCAACACTGAGTTTGAATACCTTGCAACACCAGATTTATTTTTTGAAAACACGACACGTAAGATTCAAGATGATTTTTCAAATGTTACCAATCACAGCACTATTAAAATAGCTTTACGTGAGTATTTTGAAAGTCTTGATGGAAGCTTGATTATTATGGACATAGAAGGCAAGGTTTTGTTTGACTCGGAGGACAGTAATGTCTATGAAAAAAACATTATTCAAGAATTTGACACACAATATGGATCTGACCTGAATATTATGATCGCGAAAGATGATCTTGTTAAATACGTTAAGCCCATCATTATCAACAGACAATTAGTCGGAAATGCAATTTATGAATTCAATGAACAAACAATGGCAGATGCCCGAATGAGTGAGATTGTTATTTATCTTGCTATCAGCTTTTTAGCTGGAATTGCAGCTTTTGTTTTGCTCATGGTTTTGATGACAATTAATATATCTAGAAATATACTGATTCCTATTAATAAATTAAGTGTTGCAACTGAAAGAGTGGCAAAGGGAGAGCTGGACTTTGTTATAGATTGTTCCAGAAAAGATGAAATTGGTGTGTTTTGTGAGGCTTTTGACAGCATGAAGAATCAGTTGAAGGATTCATTGCTTAGGCAGAAGGAACAAGATGAGGCAAAAAAACAATTGATTGCCAGCATATCTCATGATCTACGAACACCAATGACGTCAATAAAAGGCTATGTTGAGGCTCTTAAAGATGGCAAAGCAAAGGATGAAATCACTTTCAAAAAATATCTTACAGTTATTGAAAATAAAACGGCAGGATTGGATCGACTTATTGATGATCTGGTTATTTTCTCTAAATTGGAGACTGGTAAGATGGACATGCATCTCGCATCCTTGAACAGTCAGGAGTTACTTGAAGGAATTGCCAGTATCAAAGAACAGGAGCTATCATTAACTCAATGTCAGTTGATAATCAAAAGACCATTCCCATCAGTAAGAATTGAGGCAGATAAAGAAAGAATGATGCAGGTCGTCGATAATATTTTTAACAACTCGATAAAGTATTCATCAGGTAATTGTCTGATTATGCTGGAGTCTAAGGTCATTTCAAAATCATTGAGAATAGTGATGGAGGACAATGGACCAGGTATCCATGAAGACGACTTAATGCATATCTTTCAACAGTTCTATAGAGGAGATAAATCCAGGTCAAGGGAACATGGAGGCACTGGGTTGGGTCTAGCTATATGCAAGTATATCATTGAAGAACATGGTGGCAAAATCTGGGCAGAAAGCGCAATTGGAAAAGGAACCAGAATTACAATCGAGTTACCGATTATAGAATCGGACATCTACAATGCAATAAATGACGTAATGTCGGCTGATGGAAGTTGATTATGGATAGAATGGTTAAGACAAATAAAAAATCATATAGGAAATTAGTGGTTTTAATCTTTATTGGTTTGATATGCTCGTTGCTTGCCACAGCTTGCACCGTAGTACCACAAAAACCTACAATTAATCCTTCGACTGAAGATATAACACAATCTGATGTCATTGAAGGGGAGTATTATAGCACAAAGGAGTTGGTTTCACTTTATATACATCAATATGGAGAACTTCCACCAAATTATATAACGAAACAAGAAGCTCAGGAAATGGGGTGGATTGCAAGCAAGGGTAATCTATGGGAAGTGACTGATCGTTTAATAATTGGTGGAGACAGGTTTGGGAATAGGGAGAAATTACTTCCCGACAAGGCTGGCAGACAGTATTATGAGTGCGATGTCAATTATAACGGAGGATTCAGAGGTGCGGAGAGACTGGTATATTCCAATGACGGATTGATATTCTACACTTCAGATCACTATTCTACATTTACAGAAATATTATTTGAAGAGGGAAATTGATAATGAGAAAGATTACAATAGATGGAGAGGTATTAAAAACTAGAGACAGCATACACCAACACCTTAAAACTGTTCTTGGTTTTCCTGACTACTATGGGATGAATCTGGATGCACTTTATGACGTTCTTATAACTGAGGACAGAGAGACAGAAATCCGTATCACAAACGAGGATAAGCTAACGTCTAACATTGGGGAGTATTGGAATCGTCTGAGTGATACATTGACAGATATTTCACTTCAGAATAAAAAAATTACAATTTCAATGGTACCTAGCGTAGATGATATTAGAGCAGCCGGTCGAAATGCTAACGAAACCCAAGTATCATCCTGGCTTGACAAATTGAGAGATTCCATCATATTTCAAGGATCTCTAGGACGTAAAAACTATTTTGAGGGTTGGTATTATAAACAAGTCAGTGTCGAGTCTGATAAAGTCATTTCTTTCATACCAGGAATAAGTCTTAACGAGCTTGATTCCCATGCTTTCATTCAGGTAATTGTTTCACCACCTGTTGAAACTCATTATTTTAGATTTGATTTAACGGACTTTCTCACCTCTGATTCGCCCTTCGAAGTTCGAATCGGTAAAAATGTTTTTTCTCAGACAGGCATTACAATCAATTTGAGCGATGAGACTTTTAAGATAGAAGGCAAGTTGAAATATGGTCCATTCAAGTCTATTGAAAAGACAATGATGAGTCCAAACGCCATGGGATACTTTGCATATATTCCCAAAATGAAATGCAATCATGGTATAGTCAGTATGAATCACTCAGTTGATGGGGTCTTGAAATACAATGAAGAATCTTTAAGCTTCAATGGAGATAGAGGCTATATCGAAAAAGACTGGGGCAGTTCTTTTCCTGAAAGGTACATATGGATGCAGGGAAATCATTTTGAGCGAAATGGCGATAGCTTTATGTGCAGCATTGCTTCGATACCTTTTATGGGAACATCCTTTGTAGGCTTGATAGCCAACCTTTTAGCTGATGGCAAAGAATACCGTTTTGCAACCTATAACGGTGCTAAAATAATCAAAGCTATATCGACGAATGAAGACGTTGATATCATCTTGAAAAAAAACAAATTGATACTAGAAATAAGAGCCCACATTGAAAGCACAGGAGATCTGAAATCGCCTATTGAAGGGCAAATGACGGGCACTATAAAAGAAGGTTTGGGTGGCACCATTGGTTTAGTTCTTTGGGAAGAAGATAGAATCATTACACAACTGTCCACCAGGTATGCAGGGATAGAAGTGGTTGGAAACTTTAAGTGATATTAATTGTTTTTTAATATTTTAGTAGTAGCCACTTAACATTTGTCATGTAACATTTAAACAATAAATGTTATTTAGGAGTGTAATATGACTATTATAAAAAAGTACCAATTAATTTCATTTTTCTTAATTGCATACGCCATATCCTGGATATTATGGTTACCTATGCTTTTTCTTAAAGAAGAAGCGGTTGTTGCAAATACAATATTTTTGCTGGCAGGAGGATTTGGCCCAATGATATCGGGCATAATTGTTAGCAGATTGGCTTTTGGCAAACAAGGCATCTTGGATTACAAAACCAGAATATTCATGTGGAGAGTAGGATTAAAGAACTATCTAGGGGCGTTGTTGATTCCAATTTTGATTTATGTATTGGCCTACGGAGTTTATCTGATTCTTGGTGGCAGTCCGATGGATTTTTCAAAAACACCATCAATATTAGTTTATCCTTTATCGCTTGTGTTCGTCTGTTTATTGGGTGGTGGATTGGAAGAACCTGGCTGGAGAGGATTTGCCCTGCCTAGGTTACAAAACAGATACAACCCCATTTTATCAAGTGTTGTGTTGGGTGTTGTATGGGTATTCTGGCACCTGCCTTTATTCTTATCACAGGGGACTTCACAATCAGGGCTGCATTTTGGTTGGTATTTATTAAATGGAATTGGATTGTCAATTATTTTTACATTATTGCATAACAGAAGTGGAGGAAGTGCATTGATTGCAATCATACTCCATGGAGGAGTTAATGCACCGTCATCATGGTATCCATTTCAAGGAAACATAAATGGGTTTCTTGGACAGATCAATCCTTATGCGCCAATCACAATTGCCACATGGATCATAGTTCTGATTCTGATTGGTATATGGAAACCGGATTTGAAGCGGAAACACCCTTTTGAACTTCAATCGGGAACCAGATTTAGCTTATGAACGTCAAAAGTATTGAGTAATGATACAAATAATATGGAGGAAATTGATATGAGTGAAGAAAGAGACTATTCAAAAATACCATTTACGGGAATCGGTCTAATATTTGGGTCGGCTATTGGATCTGCACTTAGTTTGATTATCACAGGAAATGTAATATGGGGTGTTATGGGTACAGGAGTTGGTTTGGTGATTGGGGCTGCTATTGACAGCCACTACAGAAAGAGTGTGGATTGACAGGATGATTAGCAAATTAATGACACCTATGTTGATAATAGCAGCAATAATATTTATGATGATGGGCTACAGCATCAACTCTATGTTTTATGGAGTAGGATTTCTGGTAGCCCTTCTAACTGTGTTTTGGGTCTTGAGGCAACAAAAGATTCGGTATGAGCAGTTTATAAAAAATGAAAGAAATAATTGGAACACTAAAAAGAAAAGAAAGTATGAGTATGATGTTTTCGCATCTTTAGATGAACTGAATAAAATCAAGGATAATCGTTTCAGATTGGATAAGCAGACCTGGAATGATCTAAATATGGAAGACATATTTAAAAGTATTGACAGAACCTTCACCATACCGGGCCAACAGTACTTGTATAGTACGTTGAGAAATATCTGTACCGATAAGGAAGAACTGTTAATAAGGGAAAAAGCAATCACTGCTTTGAATGAAAACAGCTCTTTAAGAGAGAAAGTGGTTGAGATATTGGCGAACATTGGTATTGAAGACGGCAGCTTTACAACAAGACTCTTATTTCAAAGCATATCCTTTGATGAAAAATATGTTTTGTTTTTAAAACTCAGCAGATTTGCTGTGCCAATCTCATTACTGATATTTTTAGTTGATTTGCCTTTAGGTATTGTTGCTTTTATTGTTTCAATGATATTAAACACCAAAAATTATTATGATACAAAGAAACATATCGGATCATATGCTGACTCAATGAAATACATGAGCAAGGTGATGACACAGTGTGAGAATTTGTTAAGAACCGATATTGAGTTATTAAACATCAACAAGGAGGATACCAGCCTAGCCCTTAGAAAAACAGTTTCAATCAAAAAAAGATTTGATAAGTTGGTATTTGGCAATAATCAAAGAGGCAAGATGGCGGAGTTCAGCATTTTCTATGATTACATCAATATGATTTTTCTTTTGGAACCAATCATGTTCTATGATGCTATGAAATATGTAGAGAAACACCTGGATGATATGAAAACCATTTACGAGACTATAGGTAGGACAGACATGCTGCTATCGGTTGCTGCTCTCAGAACAAACCTACCTGTATATACCACACCAGTGTTTGAAAAGGAGTCTGCATTAGAAATCAAGGATGCGGTTTATATTATTCTGAATGACCCAGTGGCCAACTCAATAAGAGTGGATAAAGGCAATGGTGTCATGATAACCGGTTCGAACATGTCAGGAAAGTCCACTTTTTTAAGAACAGTTGCTACAAGTATTATCTTGGCACAAACAATAAGCACTGTGACAGCATCATTTTATAAAGCAAAAATGCTTGTTCCACTAACATCAATTAGCATAAGCGATAGCATCGAATCAGGAGAGAGTTATTATCTTGCAGAGGTAAAATCGATTAAACGGATTATTGATTATTCGCAGAACAATAATTCGGTTATAGCATTCATTGATGAGATTTTCAGTGGTACAAACAGAATAGAGAGAACTGCTGCATCTATTGAAATTCTTGATTATCTAAAACGCAATGGCATCACTGCTTTTGTAGCAACTCATGATTTGGAGATTTCAAGAGAAATATCAGGATATGATAAGTATTATTTCAAAGAAGAAGTCTCTGAGAATGACATCAATTTTGATTATCATCTTTACGAAGGAATCAGTAATACATCCAATGCGATAGAAATTCTTAAATTGGTCGGATATCCCGAAGAAATCTATGCCGCGGCAAAGATAAAAGCATTAGACATCGCAAAATCCATCTAATACATTTAAATAAATCAAACTGATGATGCGCTAAAATGCGCATCATTTTATTGTTTATGAACTTTTAATATTTCAAATACTTGAATTTAATGGATTTCTTGTATCATTAAAAAAACACTAATTGCAAGGAGTATATATGAAGCAGATCGACGATCAAATGTCACAGAACTTAATAAAACCAGATTCCATAATGAAAGAGTTAATTGTTTATTTCTCACTAGTTTATCTTCTAACATGGCTTTGCTGGGCACCTTCATTTTCAATAGAGTTTAGTCATCTAACACAAACCATTCTATTGAATCTAGGAAACTTTATGCCCTCTATCATTGCCGCTATGCTGATAGTATGCTCCATGAAAAAAGATGATGTTCCAAAAATGATATCGCGTGTTTTTAGAATCAGATTTTCTTTTGTCTGGTATTTGTTTGCGATCTGTCTTATGCCCGTATTATTAGGAACAGCCTATTTGATAACTTATTTTATAACTGGTTTAGAGTTTCAGTCACTGCTTTTACCGATTATCATACCAGAAATCTGGCCTTTAATACCTCTTGTTGGATACTTTATTGCTGTTCAAGGACCATTAGGCGAAGAACTGGGTTGGAGAGGATATGCTTTACCCAAATTGTTTCAATTGTTCAATCCCTTCAAGTCTAGTATCATTTTAGGAATTGTATGGTCCTTTTGGCACTACCCCAAATTTTTGCTGACTGGAACAATACAATTTGAATTAGCTGGTGTTTATGGAATAATGATAGCGATAGTAGGATATACACTCTACACAGTTTTATTGACATTAATGATAACTCTTTTGTTTGTTAAAACGAACGGAAGTGTTTGGGCGGTAATGCTATTTCACGCGATATCCAATTTTTCACATGGATTGTTCACAATTCTTTTAGACACTTCAGGGGCTGTTATTATGTTAATGCTTATGATGCTGCTAACCTTTACGATGGTGGCAAAAAACAAAGAATTGTACTTCAAGCAATTGATAGTTAGTTGTTAGATCTAGTAGATAATAAAAGCTTTCTCATTTTCGATTATTGAGAAAGCTTTTATATTTTTAAGGCATAGTGATATCCTATGACTAACAGCGCTAAGACACCCGCTTCTATAAGTGGGTGATAAGCACTAGCGGCTACCTACGCCACCGCCCCCGCCCCCGCCGCCACCGCCACCAGAGAAGCCACCACCGCCACCCGATCCGGATGAGGTGCTGCTTAAAGCGGTTGTGATGGAGTTGCTAATGCTGGAGGTAAGACTGTCAAAACTATTACCTAATGAACTCATGGAATTTGAGGAAGCCATTCCATAATAGTACCAGCCATATCCGAACTGTCGATTTCCTTCAGTCATGTCAGGGTACACAACTTGAAGCTGTTTCATAACTTCTTTAGCTACGCCCAAGGTAATAGCGTACACCATGTAGTGTTCCCAGATAATCAATGAGGGTAACTCATGTCGCTCCATTTCCGAGAAATGAAGAAGAAATTTCTTGAAGGCCATCCACCTGACATAGTCCTCTTCTCCTTTTGGAGAACGCCTGTGTATCGTTACTGATGAGCCAAAGAGTATTAAAGATGATACAATCATAAAAATTCCGGTTGCTTTTATGCTAAAAAACATTAACAACACGATACCTATAATGAAAAATAATGTGCCTGCCAGAACGCCTGTTATAATCCCTCGGTTGTTGCTATCATCAAAAAACTTGTGTTTGAGTGAAGTGGTTTGAAGATACTCAATCCACATGCTCCAAAACCCCTTGAAACTGGTTGGCTTTTTCTTGGCAAAAGTCTCTATCTCATCGAAGGATACCTGCTTGTTGTCGAGAGATACCTCGTTAAATAGAAAATCTAGCAAGGATTTCTCATGGGGTCTAAGATTTTCGGTTTTTTCCAGTCTTGTAGCCATAAAGCTTTTATCCGACTTTCTTCTTCTGAAAAAATCACCAAATCTCTTCTCTGGAACAAATTCGTCCAGACGTACATAACCTCTCTGGGCTAAATCAATAACAGTTGCAGTAAAATCAAGAGGTATAGGCCTGCCTTTACGGATCAATACACCAAGCTCACCAGGAGAATAATCCTCTGGCAATTCGCGGTAATAATCTCCCTTAAATTGTGTGTCATAAGGTTTGGCAAAACGCCTTCGGATGGAGATAGCAATGATTACAGAGATGATTAATGAAAAAGCTGCAAAAATCCAATCCAAACGTGCTAGGCTTCTTTTAAAATTTGCTTGATCTGCAAGCTTCTGTTCTTCTTTTAATATATCTTGCAGTGAAGATTGTCCGGTTTGGAGACTGTCATTGTCAATGATTTCAGGAGTAAAAGTAACTCGACCTTCTAAAAAAGTTCTGGGCGGTAGGGTGTTAATCTCCCAGATCACTTCCCTTTCACCTACTAAACTGACATTACCGTCTAAAGGACCATGACCCCAGGCTCTTAGATCCTCTTTTTTTGAACCATCAGGTAGCATTAATCTTACACTTACATTGGATTGTGGAATCTCGGTTTCATCGCCTACAAACTTATAGTATAGTTCTCCTACATCATTATGCAATTTGATTTGATTGTGAACCTTATACGTCAAAAGAAAAGTACGGGTTTGGTTGAATGCGTCTATGCTCCAGTCCACATGTATATTATTTGGTTCGGTTCTGGTGAGATAAGTGCCTACAGGTCCGTAGTCATACCCTGGATTATAGGTATAGTTTACGCCGTTTTCCGACACCGCAACATCTGTGATGCTGACTCCTGGATCCATTCTAAGATTCTGAAAGAAGCCATTGTGTTGACCTTGAAAAACAATGGTTCTCTCCTCTTGTATCAGCATTGTTCCATCCTTCAATACTTCTGCTGTGATCGCTACCTTATTGATATCCATGGATTTGGTGGCATAGCCTTCCTTAGAGGTAAATAACAGCAACATAAAAAATACAAAACCAAATACTAATAAATGAGTCTTATTTTTTAAAAACATACTTTTACCTCATCAGTCAAAATTTACATTGACAGGATTTCGAGCTTCTTTTTCCTCTTCCAAATTAAAATAGTCGATTTGTAGAAAGTTAAACATGTTGGCTATCAGATTATTAGGGAAAAGTTTGATTTTAGTGTTAAATTTCTGAACAGTGTCATTATAGAACTGTCTTGAAAAAGCAATCTTGCCTTCTGTGTTGGTTAGTTCCTCTTGTAGCTGTCTGAAATTGGCGTCAGCCTTTAATTCCGGGTAGCTTTCAGCTACTGCGAAGAGTGATTTTAGTGTTCCAGTCAACTGACTTTCTGCTTGAGCTTGCTCAGTGACAGTTTGCGCATTGATGGCATTGGCTCTTGCCTGAGTGATTTTTTCAAATGTTTCACTCTCATGCTTGGCATAACCCTTCACAGTGTTGACCAGATTTGGGATTAAGTCATATCTGCGTTTCAACTGGACCTCAATCTGAGACCATGCATTAGCGACTCTTTCTTTGAGAGTAATTAGCTGATTATAGGTGAAAAAAAGATAACCTGCTATTGCAATGATTAAAGCGAAAAATAGTGGCATAATATCCTCCTGTACTCATATTGAATTACAATACATTCTATCACTAAATGTTGGAAGGTTCAATATATTAGCAATAGAAGAGATTCAACGTTTGCCCCCATTAATCAAAGCATGTATAATATTATTGGAACCCAATAACCCTGTTGATAAGGAGAAATCAGATGTATAGTACATTGAGAAAGTTATTGTTTTGCAGGTATATGTTTTTTATTGTGCCAGCAATAATTGGATTGATGACAAATCCTGTGTATCAGTATCCAATATTGATTGTGCTTTGGCTGGTGGTACTAATCAATTCTCAACTCAGAATTACCTTACTCAAAAGTCATAGTTTTATCTTGTCACTCTTTTTTGAGATTGCATTGGCTACCTATCTCAGTATTTCTTTTTCGGGTTACTTTTTTCTGATACTCTTTGCCACATTATCAGATACTATTTTGGGTCTCAGTGATGAAAAAAGCCTGTTATTTATAATCATCGGTGCCTCCTTGCTTTTCGTTACATTCAATCATCTTGACGAAGCATTATTTTACTTAGTCATATTTTTTTTCATATGTACATTTTTAATCTTGATGCAAATAAAAACAGAACTGGATAATCGAACAGATGATGAGATTCTATATGACAGGATTAGGAAGGTCAATTATGAGCTGGAGGGTGCGCGAGAAAGACTGATGGACTATTCTAAACAGGTAGAGAAGGTTTCTCAACTGGAAGAAAGAAATAGGATTTCAAGGGAGCTACACGATTCTATTGGTCACGATTTGACAGGTGTGTTCATGCAATTGGATGCAGCGATCAATTTAATAAAGAACGATAAAGAAAAAGGGTATGAATTGCTCGAGTCGGCACGTCAAAATGTGAGCAACAGCATTGAAAATGTAAGACAGACTGTAAGAGCAATAGCTCCCGTTAAAACAACCGATGCGCTTAAGTTATTGTCGGAGTTAATCGAAAAATTCCGAGAGGAAACAGGAATTGCCGTCCATTGGTCGACATCGGGAACTCCATACAAGTTATATCCCAGCATAGAGACTACCTTGTACAAGAACACAAGAGAGGCCTTAACCAATTCTGCAAGGCATGGTCACGCAAAGAATATCCATATAAACCTGGAGTATCATCAAGAAAAAATCATATATACCATAGAAGATGATGGGTCTGGGGCTCATTCGATAAAAAAAGGGTTTGGCTTGAATGGTATGATAGAAAGGATCGAACTAGTTGGGGGCAGTATTGATTTTTCAGCTGAGAATGGTTTTAAAATACTAATGGTTATACCACGAAGGGAGCTGGTTTAATAATGATCAGAGTAGCCATAACAGATGACGATGCTTTAATCAGAGACAGTTTAAAGATTGTTCTGGACTTGGATGATGACATAGAGATTGTCGGAACATGTGCCAATGGAGATGAGGCATATAAACTATGTATGGAAACCAAGGTTGATGTGATGTTGATGGACATTAGAATGCCTATATGCGATGGTATTATAGGCACCAAAAAAATCAAGGATGATTTTCCATCTGTCAGTATTATTATTCTAACAACCTTTCATGATGATGAATATATATTTCAAGCATTAAAAAATGGAGCAAGAGGGTATATTTTGAAGAACACACCCTCAGATAAAATAAGAGAACAGATCAAATTGGCATATCATGGCACAATGCTGATACACGGAGATATAGCCGATAGGATTTCCAACATGCTGCATAAAGATCAAAAAAAAGACTTGAGCACCTTTGGCTTGACACCAAGAGAAATTGAAATCACAATTCTAATCAGTAGGGGCTATTCCAACAAGGAGATTTCAGAAAAACTTTATCTAGGAGAAAGCACAATTAAGAATTATATTTCATCCATACTTGCTAAACTTGATTTGAGAGATAGAACCCAGATAGCGGTTTACTATCTCACTGATTAGGCTCGGTTTTCAGAGCAGCCCTTGTGGTTGCTTTTTTATTTACGAGGTACTGAAAAGTTCAGTACTTTTGTACTGTTATGAAAGGCATATTGGGTCATGAATATTATATCGAAAAACGTTAAAATAAGAACATAATAACCAAAACAAAAAGGAGACCAAGTTATGGAATTGATTAAGATTCGAGATCTGACTAAAAAATATGGCAACAATATCGCTGTAGACAATTTAAATTTATCAGTAACAAAAGGAGATATATTTGGACTATTGGGTCCAAATGGAGCAGGTAAAAGCACAATAATAAACATCGTTTGTGGTCTTTTAAAACCAGAAGTAGGCACGATAACAATTGACAACATCAATATCAAAAGTGATCCGATGGAAGTCAAACGACGCATAGGTTTAGTTCCTCAGGAAATTGCATTATACGATGTTCTGACAGCAAGGGAAAACATATCTTTTTTTGGCAAATTGGCAGGATTGCGGGGAAGCATACTAAAACAAAGGACTGATGAAGCACTGGAGTTTGTGGGATTGACCGATAAATCCAGCGGAACTCCAAAAGAGTTCTCAGGTGGGATGAAAAGAAGACTCAACATAGCTTGTGCTATAGTTCATCAACCTAAGATTATCATCATGGATGAGCCTACTGTAGGAATTGATCCCCAGTCTAGAAATCATATTCTAGATTCAGTCAAACGTTTGAATCAGATGGGATCAACAATCATTTATACCAGCCACTATATGGAAGAAGTTGAATCTATCTGCAACCAGATATCTATTCTTGACAATGGCAGAGTAATAGCCAGTGGTACTAAGGAACAACTGAAAAGAATAGTTTCCAACGAAGATAGAATAACAATCGAGTGTTTAAATATGAACTATAGTTCTTTGGAAAAACTGAAGACTGTTCATGGATTAAATCATGTCGAGTTCAACGATAACAAGATTGAAATACTTGCTGAAAACGCACAATCAGTACTGCAGGACGTGTTTTTCCTGTTGTCCAGCAATGACGTTAGAATCAAGGAAGTAAAAATGTCCGTACCAAACCTGGAAACTGTATTCTTGTCATTGACTGGCAGAAAACTAAGAGATTAGGAGGTCTGACATGAATTGGAAACATGTAACTACCATAGCTATAAATGATATTAAGATGTCGCTAAGAAGCCCTGTCAGTTTTGCGCTAATTCTGTTTATGCCAATCATCATGGTATTTGTAATGGGATCAGTAATGAAGCCTGCATTTGATATGGCAGAGACACAGACGGTTGATCATTTTGATGTGATATATGTTAATGAAAATCCAGAAGGATGGGCAAAAGCATACGATAGTTTTATAAGAAATAGTGGAGCTGATTACTTCTCGCTGGTTGAAAGTTTAGAAGTTGGCATAGAAGATCAGATGATTGAGAACGGTTACCCTGTAGCTATTATCGTACCATCTGTTGGCAATTACGTTCAAATCATCGGTTCGGGGAAAGGGTTGGCAGAAGAGACGGTTGTAAGGACTTTGACAGGCGGTTTTCTTTCCTCTCTTAACTTTACAATAGCCCTGAACGATTCAATACCGAGTGATGTATCACCGAACCCACAAAGCAAGCAATACATAACTGAAAAAACGCCAGACACAATATTTTCGAACATTAACAGCTATCAGTATTTTGCATCCAGTATGTTGGTTTTCTTCTTGCTGACTAGTGGCATGTCAATCGGGACATCGCTGACTGATGATAGAACCAATAAAATTTACAAAAGAATCAATGCTTATGCTATAAAGGATAAAGAATATCTAATTGGTAAAATTATGGGAAGTGGAGCAATAGGAGTGATTCAGGCAATATTGGTTATTGCCGTTACAACCCTGGTATTTGGTGTTGATTGGGGTGGCAAACCAATGGAAATAACAATGATTATTGCCCTGGTAATATTTATTTCATCCGCCATCGGAATTCTATTTTCAAGCTTTATCAAATCAAGCGGTGCTCTAACCGCCAGTATGACAGTCGTTTTATGGTTTATGGCTTTTCTGAGTGGAGGTTTTACCGGAGCACCAATATCCGATGTTGTAAGCAACTTGACCATTAATCACTGGGCTTTTCAAAGTATCACGACGGTAATGACTGGGGGAGAATTTTCAAATATACAAAGAGAATTGGCTGTACTATTTATCATAGCGACTATACTATGGGGTGCTGCCTTGACGATTTATAAAAGGAGGGTCACCAATGAATAGTATATTTATAGCTGCCAATATCGTAAAAAGGGCTTTTCGGAATAAAAAAGAACTAATTGCCTTGACAATGTTACCTGTCATTGTCATTGCAATGATGACATTTATTTCTGGAAGAGATGCCACGAAAAATCATGAAGTTCTTTATCTGAATCTTGACGGTGGCATCCATGGCGAAGCATTGGTCCAATATCTTGAAAACCAGGATAGTGTTATAACAAAGGAACTGGAATTGGAAGAGTATGGGGACTTGAGCCAATCAGGAAAAGCGGATTATCTGTTAATGATTCCAGACGATTTCAGTGAGAGAATCCAAAGTAATGAAACTACGGAGATAGTTGTCTATACCAACAGTAAAGAATTGTTCTACACGACACTTAGCAGTGACATCAATAATTTTGTAGAAGGTCTGTATACTATAAGCGAACAAGGATCGGAAGAAAATATATCCGACTTTCTAGAATATCTAAAATTACCAACGATAACAGTAGATTACAAAATTGCAGGTGTTATAGATGCAAACAATGAAATTGAATCCAAAATGACCTCTATGGGATTTGTGCTCACTTTTATCATGCTCCTTGTATTTGTATCCATGGGGACGCTGATGGAGGACAAAAAAAGGCTGACACTTGCTAGAATATTTACGCAACCTGTCAAGGAATGGGAAATTGTGTTAGGTAACCTCATGGGAAGTATGATATTAGGACTAATGCAGTTGATTCCTATCCTGATCGTGCTAAAAATTGTTTTTGAACTGTCTTGGGGACAAGAATTCTGGGCGCTATCATTGATTTTGTTTGCATTTCTCATTGCAACTTTGGGATTGGGAATAGGTCTCGCGGGTATTATGAAAAACAATTTCAATCCGATGCTTTTAACGGCAACAGTTGTTGTGCCATCCTCGATACTGGGGGGTTCGTTCATCCCAAAATCGATGATGCCTGACATAGTGAATCGGTTAGGAAATATTGTTCCTCAAAAATGGGTCATGGATGCAAGTGAAAAAATACTGCAAGGAAAATCCATTGATGAAATACTGATAAATCTGGTGGTTATATTGATGTTTGGATTTGCATTTTCGACCTTCGGTGTGACATTTCTCAAACCACTTAACGATTAAATAAAGTGATAGAAACAAAACTGTTGACAAGATAAAATTCCTAATATATAATATGACTAAGAGTCACATGACTATTAGTCATATTATATATTTAGGAGAGAAAAATGGAATTCAATTATTTCAGTTATTTATGCTTCATATGGGCAGCAGTTGGTATTATCACAAGGGTCCTGATGGTAACAATGGGGGACAGGTGGAACAAGTGGGAAATGGAAAAAGCATATGCGAGTCAAAAGCCTGTGTGGATATATGTCATTGGGGTAGTGGGATTGTTTGTGATTGCCTGGACATGGTACCAGGTTTTCAATCTAAATGTCCAATATAGTTGGATTATGGCAGTCATAGTATCGTTGACGACCATTAAGTTATCAGCCTTGCTTTTTAAGTATGACCAATTCAGGCAATTTGCATCCGAGACCCTTAATAATCCAAAAAAGATGAAAAAGCTCAACATTTCAGTATTGACCATTTCAATAATATTTATTGCATTGGGTGTGTTTGTCTATTAGAATGAAGTGATGGAGGGATGGTATGCCAAAAAGTACATTTGATAATTTGCCAGAAGATAAAAAAGAGAGAATATTGCAGGCTGCAAAAAAAGTGTTTTCGCAAACACACTATCAAAAAGCGACAATTGATATGATTGTAGATTGTGCGGACATACCGAAAGGCAGCTTCTACCAATACTTTTACAACAAGGATGATTTGTTCAAATTCATGTTTAAGGATATTGGCGTTGCAAAGGCTGATGTTCTGACTGAAGAGATGAACAAATTTTCCCATCTAAGTTTTTCGGATCTTATGGTCCGTATGCTGTTGAAAGCAAATGAATTTGAGACGAAAGACTATGAGATGATAGCCTTGAAAGACCGATTCTTGAAGGAATGCCCCCAGGAAGTAAAAAAATCAATATTGAAAGAAGTCATCCCTGAAAGTGTCAAGTTTTTTAAAGAAATAGTAGAAATCTACATCGAAAAAGGTGATTTCAGAAATGATATAAATGTTAATATTGCAGCCTTTTCTATGACCTCGGTTATCATAAATCTTGAGAACTATGAGCTTAAAGATGAGACGGATCACGGCGAAGTGTTCAAAGCATTTCTGGATATTATGGAAAAAGGCTTGATGAGGAAAACGACTTAGTGCAATATCATTAAAGTAAGTAATCATATTTCAGTATCAACATCAGTGTATGGATATCATGCACTGATTTTTTTAAATTTAATAAGTATTGACATATTAGCTCTATTGTTGTATAGTTAATTACATAACTAACTAACCAATTATCTTGACCAACAACAAGAGAGGTGAAATAGACCATGAAAATTGATTTTAGCAGTCAAGTACCCATTTACCATCAAATAGCCCAATCAATAGAGAATGACATAATTAGGGGTATTTATGAGGAAGAGACGCAGGTGCCTTCCACAACAGAAATCTCGCTTAACTATAAAATAAACCCAGCGACGGTAGCTAAAGGGTACAATCTTTTGGTAGACGACGAAATCATATATAAAAGAAGAGGTGTAGGAATGTTTGTTGCCATAGGTGCAAAAAGAAAGCTGACAGATAAGAGGAAAAAAGATTTCTCTAAAACATATGTCAGAAAGCTTCTGGAAGAAGCTGATAAACTAGAAATTACAGTCGATGAGATAGTCGAAATGATTAAAGGAGCTGATGGAAATGAATAGCATTCAAGTCAAGAATATTACGAAGTATTATAATAACAATTGCGTCTTAAACAATGTTTCATTGAAGTTCGAGAGTAACAAGATATATGGATTGCTTGGCAGGAATGGCGTTGGCAAAACAACACTTCTCAACATGATCACCAACAGGGTGTTTCCTACAACGGGTCAAATATTGATAGGAGACGAGGATGTTTCCTCAAGTCAATCTGCACTGGAAAAGGTATATTACATGACTGAGAAGACTCTTTATCTTGATGGAATGACTATAAATAAGGTTTTCAGTTGGACCAAGGAGTTCTACAAGGATTTTGATTATGAATATGCAATGAAATTGAGTCATCAGTTTGGACTTGACACAACCAAGAAAATCAAATCCTTGTCAACAGGATTCAAGACTATTGCAAAACTTATCACAACTCTATCCTCAAATGCGGAAATTATGATATTTGACGAGCCTATTTTGGGATTGGATGCCAATCACAGGGACATGTTTTACAAAAGACTTCTGGAATCATATATCGAAAATCCAAAGACAATAATCCTGTCGACTCATATTATAGAGGAGATAGCGGATTTACTAGAAATGGTTGTCATCATCAATGATGAGACTATCTTAATGAATGATAGCGTCGAGAATCTTTTGAGCAACGCTTATCGAGTTTCCGGTTTATCTGCTGATGTGGAAAGGTTTATCGAAGACAAGCAAGTCATAAACATTGAAACAATGGCAGCATACAAGTCAGCAACTATCAAAGGAATGGCAACTGAGCGGGAAATGAATCGCATACTGGCATCAAATCTTGAAATATCAAAAGTTGAATTGCAGAAGTTGTTTATATATCTAACACAAGAAGGAGGTAAGCAAATATGAAGTTTTTGAAAATCTCTAAGTTCTATTTTTTTGAATCATTATTCGCCATCAAGATTTATTACGCCATATTCATATCGGTTTTGGCACTTCTTGCGTTTTCACGCATATCATCAGGTGGTAACATGAGTTCATCAGGATTGGAGTTTGCAACAGTGATATTTATGTTTGTAGTGGGTTTGGACTCCTTCAAAAGTGATTTTTATTTTTCCCAGAGTGTCAGCGTGTCGAGAAAAACATTTCTAAAAGGCTTAATGCTGGGTATTTTGAGGATATCTATGCTGATGTCTGTCATTGATGTGATTCTCAACAGAATTTACAATTTGTTTGTACCCTCGCCCACGATGTTCGATATGCTATATACAGCCTATAGAGACACTGGAATAATGAATTATAGAACCTTAGAGTTCATCTGGAAACAATCAAATGAAATCTACATTCTCCTGAGTACTTTTGTATGGCAGTTCGCGCTTTATACTTTTGTATGCTTGGCAGGTTTGCTGATTACTTTGATTTATTACAGAAGCAATAAATGGATGAGAGTAGTTGTTTCCATCAGTCCAGTATTTTTTTTCATGTTGATGAGAGGTCTTGGCAATTACTTGATAGATTTTTCAGGTAGCATCATATCATTTATGGACAAGGCCTTCGGTTACAGCAATATGAATCCTTACATGGCAG
This sequence comes from Dethiosulfatibacter sp., assembly GCA_019084435.1. The sequence goes on along the minus strand of JAHRFV010000287.1, from coordinate 219 downwards.
TGATTACATTCCTTGTTGCCGGGGGCATACTGAGTGTATTCATCTATCTGTTGACCAGAAAAGCAGAAATCAAAGAATAAGGTCAATTGAAAAAGTAATTTCCACATTGAAAAAGTAAAATCCACTAATCTGAAAATCGTTAGACATAAGGAGATTGGTGGATTTTTCATTCACATAATCAGTGCAAACTGTGTGTAAAAATAGTACAATAGAGTTGAT
>JAHRFV010000316.1 GCA_019084435.1 Dethiosulfatibacter sp. | reverse complement strand
CAAGCAATTAGTCGAATTGGTCAAGTAAATCTATAACCGTGCTAAGCGGTTATTTTTTTAAGTAAAAATATGAAAACAAGTGGTATAATCTAAAAATGAACGGTAAAAGAGGTAGTTATGGAGAATCAAGAAAGTAATTTATCAAATCTTAAAATACATCCATCCCAATTCTTACTGCTGTGGTTTGCGGTGCTGATTCTTATTGGAGCAACGTTTCTTAATCTGCCTATAGCTTCAATGGACGGTAAAAGCATTGGATTTATCGATGCATTATTTACAGCCGCCTCTGCTGTGTGTGTTACTGGTTTAACAGTTGTCAACACAGCGGCTCACTGGACATTGTTCGGAAAAATTGTAATAGTCTTATTGATTCAGATTGGTGGATTGGGTATCATGACTATGGCAACACTTATTGCTTTTCTATTTGGAAAGAAAATAACGCTAAAAGATAGACTATTGATGCAGGAGGAAATGAATACATCAACACTACAGGGAATCGTCCTTCTAACCAAAAGAGTTCTGTTTTTGACTATTGCGGTAGAATTAATCGGTGTTATATTGCTGTCTTTAGTCTTTGTTCCTGACTTTGGACTCCTAAAGGGTATATGGTTTTCGATTTTTCACGCAGTTTCTGCCTTCTGCAATGCTGGATTTGATTTATTGGGAAACAGTATGGTGGATTATGTCAATAATCCTTTGATCAATTTCACTATTATTTCTTTGCTTATAATAGGAGGTCTTGGGTTTTATGTATTAATGGACATCATACAGAGAAAAAAATTGAAGAAACTGTTAATACATTCAAAGATTGTATTGTTGATCACAGGATTCCTATTGGTTTTTGGATTTTTGATAGTTTTTGTTTTTGAGTACAGCAATCCTCAGACACTGGGAGGACTCAACCTACCAGGCAAATTAATGAGCTCCTTTTTTCTATCAGCAACACCTCGAACAGCTGGCTTCAACACCTTGGATACCTCAGCGCTTAGTCCGGTTACAACATTTTTTATTATTATGCTTATGTTTATCGGAGGTTCGCCCGGTTCTACAGCAGGGGGCGTTAAAACAACTACTGTCGGTGTAATAGTAATAGCAATCGTTGGCTTGATACGAGGAAGTGAGGATACAGAGATTTTTAAGAGAAGAATTCCTGTAACTATGATTTTGAGAGCAATTGCAATCATGGGGATCGCAATTCTATTGGTCATTTTGACGACAACAATATTATTGGTAACAGAAAGGAACACTGGATTTTCGTTTGTTGATATTATATTTGAAACTGTTTCAGCATTTGGTACTGTTGGGCTATCGAGAGGATTGACCCCAAATCTGACAGATATTGGAAGGATCGTTGTAACATTGACCATGTTTGTAGGTAGACTTGGACCTTTGACGATAGCCTTCGGTATAGCTCAGAATCAACATAAGAACAAAGGATATTATAAATACCCTGAAGGAAAAATAATGGTAGGATAGGTGAATGATATGAAACAATATGTTGTAATCGGTTGTGGCAGATTTGGATCAAGTGTGGCTAAAACGCTGTGCAAATTAGGGTATGATGTTCTGGCAATTGACAAAGACCCTGATAAAGTTCAGGAGATTGCAGAATACGTGACACATGCCGTACAAGCCGATGCTAATGATGAAAATGCATTGAGAACCATTGGAATCAGGAATTTTGATGTTGCAGTGGTTACCATTGGATCAGATATCCAGGCTTCAATAATGGGTACTCTGCTGGTGCAGGAGCTAGGTATAAAGAAAGTCATTGCCAAGGCACAAAACGAGCTTCATGCCAAAGTGCTCTATAAAATAGGTGCTCACAAAGTAATATTTCCTGAAAGGGATATGGGAATCAGAGTGGCTCATAATCTGGTGTCATCGAATATTCTTGATGTCATTGAATTTGCACCGGATTACAGCATCATTGAGGTTGTGGCCAAGGAAGAATGGACAGACAAATCACTAAAAGAACTGAAGCTTCCAAATGAATTCGGGGTCAGTGTAATGGCGATAAAATCCGGAGATGACTTGAATATCTCACCATATGCTGAAGATATCATCAGAAGAGGTGATACCTTGATAGTCATTGGAGACAATACAAGTCTAAAAAAACTGGAGCAGGAATAGATGTTGTTAAGCAACGATAATTCCAAAATAAAGACAGCACGTGCCTTGCTTTCAAAAAAAGGAAGAGACCAACACGGGATGTTCCTAGCTGAGGGTGAAACCCTGGTTAAAGAATATTTGACTTATAGTGATTGCATCGAATATGTCTTAATTTCTGAAAATGCTGAACATTATTCAAGTGACATGGCGGCTTTTGATCATTATTTAGTTAAAGAAAGTATCTTTAATACAATAAGCAGTACTCAGAATTCTCAGGGTATTGTGGCTATTGTAAGAAAAAAGACATATGACATAGAAGCAATAACAGAGAGCAATCTTATATTCTATGCGGATTCCATACAGGATCCCGGCAATATGGGAACTATCATTAGATCCTGTGACGCTTTTGGGGCTAAATCGATTATTTACAACAAGGGATGTGTGGATATATACAATCCAAAAGTCATAAGAGCCTCTATGGGATCTTTGAACCGGATTGCTTACATTAAAGCTGATGACAACTCGGAGATTCTAAAAATATTGGCTGACAAAGGCTTTAAAATTTTTTCAGCAGTAGTTGACAGCAATGTTTACCTTGAATCAATTAAAGAATACCAGAAAGCTGTTATAGTTGTCGGAAACGAGAGTAATGGCATAGATAGAGAGATTATCAGTTGCAGTAATGTACGCTTCAGTATCAAGATGAATGGATCTATAGAGTCTTTAAACGCCGGAGTAGCTGCTAGCATATGTCTGTACCACTTTGGTATGATAGGACGTAATTAGAAAGATTATCATAAAATTGTTGAAAACCATTATTTCATTTGGTATAATAGAAAAAATGTGTAAATACTTTGATGGAGCAAAAAAATCAAGGATATAAATTTTTAGAGAGAAGTGACTTGGCTGAAATCATTTCAATTTATCTTGATCCTAATTTCACTCCGGAGTTTATGAGCTGATTAATGTAGGCTCATACGGGATGACCGTTAATCTAAATGAGAAGTAATAAGAGTGGTACCGCGGCACTTCGCCTCTTTAGGGTGGAGTGTTTTTTATATTCAATAATAAGAGAGGAGTTAAAATGGAACAGAAATTAATTGGAATACAAAGAGATGTTTTGATGCAAATAGAGCAAGTGGATAACATAAAAGATTTGGAGAACATCAGAGTTCAGGTTTTAGGCAAAAAGGGAGAGTTGACGTCGCTTCTCAGAGCTATGGGATCTTTGTCGCCAGAAGAAAGACCCTTGATGGGTAAAATTGCTAATGAAGTAAGAGAAGTAATCAATCAAAGGATAGAAGAGGCTAAAGCATCTATTTCAATCAAACAGCAGGAATTGGACCTTATAGAAGAAAAGATTGACGTTACTATTCCGGGAAACTTCGTATCATTAGGTCATAGACATCCATTGATGCAAGTAAAAAAAGAACTGGAAGACCTGTTTCTTAGTATGGGTTACGATGTAGTTGAGGGGCCTGAAATAGATACTGTTGAGAATAATTTTGACGATTTGAATGCACCTGAAGACCATCCTTCAAGAGATAAGACAGATACTTTTTACATCACAGAAAATCTTTTGTTGAGAACGCAAACATCACCGGTGCAGATCAGGACAATGAAGTCGAGAAAGCCGCCAATAAGAATAGTATCCGCTGGTAGAACTTTTCGTTTCGACGATGTCGATGATACGCATTCACCGATGTTTCATCAAATGGAGTGTCTTGTTGTAGATAAAGGTGTCACTATGGCTAACCTGAAAGATTCCATTGATAAATTCGTCAAGACTTTGTTTGGAGAGAACATGAAAACACGATTTAGACCGCATAACTTCCCATTTACTGAACCGAGTGCTGAAGTGGATGTATCATGTCTCAAATGCATGGGAACTGGATGTGATGCCTGTAGTTTCACTGGTTGGAGCATGGAGTTGTTGGGTTGCGGCATGGTCCATCCCAATGTTTTAAGGAATTGTGGCATTGATCCAGATATCTATAGCGGATACGCTTTCGGTATGGGTATTGACAGAGTGACAATGGTTAAATACGGATTGAGTGATATCAGATTGCTATTTGATAATGATATCAGATTTTTAGAACAGTTTTAGGAGGGTTGTAGATGTTAATTCCAATAAAATGGCTTAAGGAATATGTGGATATAGAAGGATTATCAGTCAGAGAACTGTCAGATGGACTAACATTGTCCGGGTCTCACGTTGACTCAATTATCAATCTTAACAAAGGAATCAAAAATGTTGTGGTGGGAAGAATTCTATCATTGACATCCCATAAGGACGCAGACAATCTCAAGATAGCACAAGTAGATGTCGGTTCTAATGTAGTACAGATCGTGACAGGCGCGTTAAATATCAGAACAGGTGATCTGGTACCTATTGCGTTGGACGGTGCTGTTTTGCCAGGAAATAAAAGAATAGAAGACACAATAATAAGGGGACAAGCATCACAGGGTATGATGTGCTCTTATGAGGAGTTGGGTGTAGAAGATAAGTTGGTTCCAAAAGAGTCTAAAAACGGGATACTTATACTGACATCAGAGTTTGAACTTGGGAAGGATATCAATGAAGTGTTAGGTTTTGATGACAGTATTCTAGACATAGAGATTACTTTCAATAGACCGGATTGTCTTAGTATATTAGGCATAGCCCGTGAATCCGCAGCAACATTTGAGAAGGATTTCAAGTTTCCTGAAATAGAGATTTTAAAGCCCGAGGATGAAATTGGCCAGTATCTTAAAGAAGTCAGGATTGATTCTATCGATTTGTGTACCAGGTATTATGCCAAGGTCATTAAGGATGTAAAAATAGGTCCCTCACCACTTTGGTTGCAAAGGAAGATAATGGATGCAGGGATGAGACCGGTCAATAACATAGTTGATGCAACAAATTACGTAATGATCGAGATGGGTCAACCATTACATGCCTTTGACCTCGAGAAAATGGATGGAAGAAAAGTAATTGTTAGAGCTGCAAGAGATCGAGAGACCATATTGACATTGGATAAGGAAGTAAGACAGCTTAGCAGTGATATGTGTGTGATTGCAGATCAGGAAAATGCGCAGTGCATCGGTGGTGTAATGGGTGGATTCGAGTCAGAGATTACTGAAAATACAAAGCTGATTATCATGGAATGTGCCAATTTCAACTCAAAATCCATTCGATTCACCTCGAAAAAACTTGGATTGAGATCCGAGGCATCTTCAAGAAATGAGAAGGCCTTGTCGCCTCAAAATGTTTCCTATGCCAATGAAAGAGTATGTCAGATTATTGAGCAAATAGGAGCGGGAACAATTGTCAATGGTCACTATGATGTTGGGATAACAGATTTTGATGAAAAAACCGTTATGATGAGACCTTATAAATGCCATGAGTTGCTAGGTGTCAGCATTGATACGGATAAGATGCTTAAAATACTGAATTCACTTGAGTTAGAGAGCAGAATTGAAGGAGATGTCATAGTTTCTAAAATCCCACATTTCAGACCTGATATCGAACAAGAAGTAGATCTCATAGAAGAAGTTGGAAGAATCTATGGATTCGAAAAAATCCAACCACAAGCACTTAAAGGAGATATTTTAAAGGGAACCAGGTCAGATCTTGCAAACATGGAGGAAAGCATCAAGAATTATCTCTCTGGAATAGGGTTTTATGAGATCACTACATATTCTTTCATCAGTCCCAAAAAGTACGCTATGTTGAATATCTCTGAGAAAAGTGACCTGTTCAGAGATATCAGAATCATCAATCCTTTGGGAGAGGATTTCAGTTCTATGAGAACCACATTGTTACCTGGAGTGATGGATGTGGTATCTAAAAACATAAATTACGGCAACAAATCAGGCATGCTTTATGAAGTGGGCAATGTTTTCAGATCAGAAAAAATTCCTGTAATCGATCTGCCTCAGGAGATCCGCACATTATCAATGGCTATGTATGGAGACACCAATTACTATCAGATGAAAGGCGTTGTTGACAACATAATGAAACAGTACCAGATTGATGTTGAGTATGTGTCGGTAAAAGATAATCCCTCTTACCATCCGGGAAGAACCGCAGATATTTATCATAATGATATATGCGTTGGTGTACTAGGGGAAATTCACCCATCAGTCGCTAAGAAATTTGATATCAAAGAAAAAGTTTACACTACTGAGTTGAACGTAGAGACAATTTTGTCGCTTCAGACCACTGAAAGAAAATATGCAGAGATCCCGAAATTTCCATCCATCACTAGAGACATGGCATTGGTGATTGCAGATCAATTTGAGGTGGGAGAAGTGATTAAAGAAGTAAACAGCAAAAGCTATGAGTTTCTTGAGAAGGTTGAGTTTTTTGACATGTACAAAGGAAAGGGAATAGATGAAGGATTTAAAAGTCTAGCATTCTCTTTTGTTTTCAGATCAAAGAACAGAACATTGAATGATGAAGAGATCAATCAGATATTTAATAACATAGTTACTGATCTTCAAAATAGGTTCAATGCTAAATTGAGATGATAGGGGAGGGATCTCCCCTCTTTCTGATGTTGACTAAATTGAACTATCTTTATATAATAGGATATTGTCGGAGGTGATTAATATTAATCCAATAGCATTTGAGATTTTTGGAATTAGCATCATGTGGTATGGAATACTGATAGCTTTGGGAGTTTTGATTGGTGCCTTGCTAGCATTGAGACAAGCGAGAAGAATCGGTTTCAAAGAAGAAGACTTGATTGACGTTATTATGATAGGAATACCTGTTGCCATAATTGGTGCCAGACTCTATTATGTTTTGTTCAATTTGGATTATTACAGTAACAATCCTGGAGATATACTCAATGTAAGAGGTGGTGGGCTGGCTATTCACGGTGGGATAATGGCTGCTGTGTTGGCTGGAGCAATTTTTTGCAAGATCAGGAAGGTCAATTTCTGGCAAATTGCTGATATTACTGCTCCAAGTTTTATTATTGCACAAGGGATTGGAAGATGGGGAAATTTTATAAATCAGGAAGCATATGGTGTTGAAACGACATTACCGTGGGGCATTTTAATTGATGGTAAAACTGTCCATCCCACATTTCTATATGAATCAATATGGAGTTTCATGGTTTTTTTCTTTTTGGTGTGGTTTAGAAACCGACACCATAAGTTTGATGGCCAGATATTTGCTTTATACATGATACTCTACTCAACTGCCAGGTTTTTCATAGAGGGGCTGAGGACAGATAGCCTATATCTAGGTAATTTCCGAGTGGCGCAGCTTGTCAGTTTAGCTTTGGTGATAACGGGAATTGTCTTATTGAGTTATCTGAGGAAGAAAAAAACAAATTAATAATTATCAATCTATCTGGAGCTTATAAAGGCTCCTTTTTTTATGTAAATTTCAACAAAAAAATAAAAAAAGTGGTGCAAAAAACCCACGTTGTGGTATAATATACCCATAAGGTGGTGGAGAAGTGTTTACTGGGGAGTATTTTCACACATTTGATGTTAAAAGCAGAGTCATTATCCCGTCAAAATTCAGAGATGAGTTAGGAGACAATGTTTACATTGGTAAAGGATTGGATAAATGTCTTTTTGTGTACCCCAATAAAACCTGGATAGAGTTTTCATCGAAGCTAAAACAGCTTTCTGTCTTGAGTTCCGAACACCGATTCTTTTCTAGAAGATTCTTATCAGGGTTTACCGAATGCAATATAGACAGACAGGGGAGATTGCTGCTCCCTCCAAATCTTAGAGAATATAGCGACTTGAGAGATGAAGCTGTCATTATAGGTGTTCTGGACAGGATTGAGATATGGAGCAAGAAGGTCTGGGAAGATTATTCAATGGATTCTGAAATGAATTTTGAAAAGATAGCTGAAAAAATGTCTGAACTAGGACTTGATTTATAGGAGGTCGATATGGAGTTTTCGCATAAACCAGTTTTATTTATAGAAACCATAGAAGGACTCAATATCGCAGAAGCCGGAACTTATGTTGATTGCACACTTGGAGGTGGGGGGCATACACTAGAAATATCAAAAAAATGCCCTGAGGGTAAGGTTATTGCCATAGATCAAGATGAAGAAGCAATCAATAACTTTAAGCTTAGATTTAATACCATCGATAATGTCGTAACAGTCCAAAGCAATTTCAAGAACATTATTGAGGTACTAAGTGACTTAAACATAGATGGAATAGATGGCGCACTAATAGATTTAGGTGTTTCATCATACCAGCTAGACAACCCGGAGAGAGGCTTCAGTTACATGAATGATGCGCCTTTGGATATGAGAATGGATACAAATCAGAAGGTTACTGCCAGACACATTGTCAATGGATACACTGAAGAAGAACTCAGACGAATAATAACGGAGTACGGCGAAGAAAAGTGGGCAGCAAGAATAGCTAAGTTCATTGTAGAAGAGAGAAATTCATATTTCATAGATACAACCGGTCAGCTAGTTGAGATTATAAAAAAAGCGATCCCAAAAGCAGCTAGAAGAGATGGTCCACACCCAGCCAAAAGAACTTTCCAGGCGATAAGGATAGAAGTTAATAAAGAGCTTGAAATTATAGAGCAAACGATAGAAGACTTGGTCAGCAAAATGAAACCTGGTGGAAGATTGTGCGTCATAACTTTTCACTCATTAGAGGATCGTATAGTAAAAAATAAATTCAAGGAACTAGAGAAAAGCTGTATTTGTCCGCCAGGACAGCCAATCTGCAATTGTGACAAAAAAAAAGAAGTTAAAATAATAACTAGAAAACCGATAATCCCATCATTGAAGGAAATAGAAGAGAATCCCAGATCGAGAAGTGCAAAATTAAGAATTATAGAAAAAATATGAGGTGATTCCATGTCGGCAATAAGAGAAAAAACATATATTGATTACAGCGATGTAGAAAAATACTATAGAATTAAAGAAGAAGCTATGCTAAAATCTAAGCAGAAGCAATGCAAAAAAGAAAGCGCTGGTATTCAATTCAAATATTTTGTTTATGTTGCTGTTATGTTCATGTTATCTTTAGGAATAATTTTTAATTATGCAATTATTACGCAAAGAAAAATGGAAATCAATGATCTGAATAGACAAATCACAGTTCTCAGTAAACAGAAGGAAGACGTGGTGATTGCACTGGAAAGCATCAAGAATTCCAACACGATCGAAGAGAATGCTGTGAATTTTTTAGGAATGAACTATGCCAGAACAGATCAGAATCTGTTGGTTTCTGTCAATTACTCCGGGGTACTGGAGGATAATTTTGCATATGAAAATGATGTGAACAAAAGGGCCTTCCTAGAAAACATAGTTGAGAAGACTTTTGCTTTACTAAAGAATGAGGGGATTTAAATGACAAAACCAAATCTGAATATAAAAAAGAGAATCATTTTTCTAATGTTTCTTTTTTTTATTTCGAGTGTGGCACTGGTGGTTAAATTAGGTAGTATTCAAATAATTGAGGGAGAAGCTTACAAGAAAGAAGCCTTTTCTCAATGGTCAAGAGACATTACCATCAACGCAAGTAGAGGCACTATCTATGACATAAAAGGTAAAAAATTAGCGGTCAGTATAAAATCTGATACAGTTGTTTGTTTTCCAAGAGACGTCATGAAATCTGTTAAAACTGTTGAAGTGGAAGAAGAATCAAACCAAAACAGTTTTATTTTTGACTTCTTGAACATGTTTAGAAGAGCCGATTCAGATATACCACAGGAGCCTGAAATAGACTTGTCTGTTGATGAAAGCAATACTATTCCCAATAAGACACCCGATGAAATCGCTGATATTTTAGCGGGTATTCTTGAAATGGATAGGGATGAGATTTTTGAGATGGTTACCGGAGACGCTGATTATGTAACGATCAAGAGATGGATATCTGTTAAACAGGCAGAAGAGATAAAAGCTCTTAGCTTGAGCGGAATAAGCGTAATAGAAGATAATCAGAGGATTTACCCCTATGATAATTTTGCTTCACATATTTTAGGATTTACCAATACAGATCAAATTGGAATGTATGGGATAGAAAGCACTTATAATGAGTATCTGACAGGTGAACCGGGGCGTAGAATTGTTAATACTGACGGAAATGGCATTGAACTTCCCTTCGAAGGATTTGAGCAGTATTATTCACCTGTGGATGGTCTTAACGTTGTTTTAACGATAGATGAGGTCATACAACACTATGCTGAAACTGCAGTCGAAAAAGCTTATTATGAAAACAATGCCAAGAGTGCGACAATGATAATCATGAACCCTAATAATGGTGATATTCTTGCTATGGCCAGCAAGCCATCTTATGATCCCAATAATCCAAGGCTACCTTATGACGAGTCAATGAAAAACAAGTGGACTGGATTAGATGGTCAGGATTTGCAGAATGAATGGTATGATTTATGGCGAAATATTTCTGTAAATGACATCTATGAACCTGGTTCAACCTTCAAGCTACTGACAGCGGCAATAGCCCTTGAAGAGAACAAGGCAAGCATCAACAGCACTTATTATTGCGATGGTTATGTTGATGGTATAATCAGCGAAACAAAAATCAAATGCTGGCGTTACTATAATCCCCATGGGGAACAAACACTCGCAGAAGCCCTTCAGAATTCTTGCAACGATGCGTTAGCGGATATAGGGCTTGCCATAGGTAAAGATACATTTTATAAGTATAACAATGCATTGGGATTTGGGCAAAGGACCAATATAGAGTTAAATGGAGAGGCCTTTGGCATCGTTAATTCACCTGAAATCATGAGAGATGTCAATTTAGTCACACAGGCTTTTGGTCAAGGAATATCTGTCACACCGGTACAACTGGTTACAGCAGTTGCTTCATTGAGCAATGGGGGAAATCTGGTTAAGCCAAGATTGGTTAAACAACTGGTAGACAATGGCGGAAACATTGTACATGAAAACCCTGTTGAAATAGTAAGGAAGGTCTTTTCTGAAGAAACCTGCAATGATATGATGGAGGTTATGGAGTCTGTTGTCAGCCAAGGTGCGGGTATCAGTGCATATATTCCCGGATATAGCGTAGGAGGAAAAACAGGGACAGCCCAAAAAGTAATCAATGGAAAGTATTCAGAAGATCTGTATGTTACATCATTCATAGCTACAGCACCTACATTTGATCCCGAGATTGTTGTGTTGTTGATTATAGATGAGCCAAAAGACTCCTATTACGGCTCGGTGGTCGCAGCTCCTGTTGTAGGCGCTGTAATAGAGGAAACCCTAAAATATATGAATGTTCAACCTGTATATACTGAAGATGAAATCATCAAGCTTGAAAAGTCTTATGTGCAAGTACCTAATGTAGTTGGAATGACGTTAAAAGATGCTAGTTATGAACTGGATAGAATTGGATTGAAACACAACATAACGCTCGATGTTGAAGAGGATATAATTGTAAAAGACCAATATCCGAAAGAAGGAACTGAAGTCATAAAAGGATCAGTTATAACAATTATGTTGAATTAAGCAATTTCAATTTGAAGTTGCTTGATTCCTTTATTAGTATTATAATATTGTAAGATTATTAAGAAAGAGGCTGCCATGAGATTAAGAGAGTTATTGGAAAAAATAAATTTCATAGAGTTTTCAGGAGATGTGGATCTGGTTGTAAATAATATAACCTATGATTCCCGCAAAGCTGATGAGTACACAATTTTCTCCGCTATTAGAGGCTTTAAGAAAGACGGGCACGAGTTTATCCCCAGTGCTTTTGATAAAGGCTGCAGAGTAGTACTATGTGAGTCAGTAACAGATAGAATTGACGGTATATCCTATATAGTTGTTAAAAACTCAAGATCAGCAATGGCGGATATATCTTATGCATTGAATATGGGTGGAGTTGATATAGATCTGATTGGTGTTACCGGCACGAATGGTAAAACTAGTATTACCTATCTATTAAAAAACATCTATGAGTTTAATGATTTGTCAGTAGGTGTCATAGGCACTATGGGGGCTTTGATTGGAGATGAAAAAATTTCATTGGATAACACAACCCCTGAATCACCTGATTTACATAATATTTTGAAAGCTATGGCTAAAGATGGAATCAGACATTGTTTCATGGAGGTATCATCCCATTCGACTGAGCTTCACAGGGTTAGAAATCTTAAATTTAGTCTGGGTATATTCACCAACTTAACAGAAGATCATCTGATCTTTCATAAAACGATGGAAAACTACTATCAAGCTAAGAAAAAATTCTTCTATCAGTGCGAAAAATCAATTATTAATATAGATGATCCTTATGGAAAAAGACTATTTTTTGAATTGAAGCAGGATAAGAAAAATGTTGTGAGTTATTCAGCTGAAGAAAAGGCAGATTATTTTATTGATAATATTGAGATCGACAGGACAGGCTCAAGATATAACCTTCACTTCGGATCGGAAAAGCATTATGTAAACCTGCAAACTCCCGGCAAATTCAATATATATAATTATACTGCCGCTATAGCTGCAGGTGCTGAATCAGGATTGAATATAGATCATTGTATCAAAGCCCTTGAATCAATTAAAGGGGTTGAAGGACGTTTTGAGTTTGTGGATTCAACTCTTGAATGTACTGTGATTCTTGACTTTGCTCACACACCAGATGGACTTGAAAAGGTTATGGAGACTATCAACCAATTTGCAACAGGAAGGAAAGTTGTATTGTTTGGAGCCCAAGGAGAAAGGGATATTGCCAGACGTGCGTTGATGGGAGAGGTGGCAGGAAAATACTGTGATTTTGTTATGATAACATCCGACAATCCAGTATATGAAGATCCAATGAATATATGCCTTGAAATTGTAAAAGGAATTGAAAAGTATCATGACAATCACATGATTATTTTAGACAGGGAAGAAGCAATCAAATATTTGATAGAGAATTACCAGCATAATGATACAATATTGCTTGCTGGCAAATCAACAGAGCCCTATCAAATGATAGAAGATAGAAAAGTACCATATAATGAAAAACAAATAGCAATAAACGCTATAAGAAAAAAAGAACAAAAACAAGTGGAGTAGAAAATGACTATAAGATTAATTCTGTCAATGCTGGTCTCCTTTGCTCTGGTGTATTTTATAACACCTAGTATAATACCGCATCTGAGAAAACTTAAATTTGGCCAGATAGTTAGGGAAGAGGGCCCTCAAACACACAAATCAAAATCCGGCACGCCTACTATGGGAGGCGTGGCCATCGTAATGGGTCTTGTTTTAAGCTATTTACTTTTTGTCGAAAAAAATGTTAATGGTGTTGTTTTCCTGTTTGTAACCATTGGATTTGGAGCGGTTGGATTCATTGATGATTACATCAAGGTTGTGAAAAAAAGAAATCTCGGACTAAGAGCATACCAGAAGTTGATAGGGCAATTTATTTTTGCTTTGTTGTTGGTTGGTTTCCAATATCTATTTGGTGATTTGAGGGATGGCATTTACATACCTTTAATCAATCAGATTTTAAAGCTTGGATGGTTTTATCTACCATTTGCATTTGTGGTTGTTGTGGGAATAGTCAACAGTGTCAATCTGACAGATGGATTAGATGGGTTGGCTTCAGGGGTAACTATAATATATCTTTCCTGCTATTTTTTGATTTTAGTGGTTTTGAAGGATATTATCGTTATTGATCAAATCTATTTTTTGTTGATTGGTGCTTTGGTTGGTGCACTGGGTGCTTTTCTTTGCTATAATTGGTTTCCGGCTAAAATCTTTATGGGAGATGTTGGGTCCTTAGCTATTGGAGGAGCAGTTGCTTCTTTAAGCATCTTAACCGGTACACTAATAATATTTCCGGTCGTTGGGCTTGTGTACTTCGCTGAGACTATTTCTGTGGTAATGCAGGTTGGATATTACAAAAGAACAGGAAAGAGAATTTTCCTTATGAGTCCATTACATCATCACTATGAACAAAAGGGATTGAAGGAAACACAGGTGGTAAAGGGGTTTTTAAAAGCATCATTAGCTTTTGGATTTTTAGCAATTATATTGGTTATTATTTAGGGAGATAATATGTCTGGGAAAAAAATATTAATTTACGGATTTGGAATATCAGGTATTTCTGCTGCCAAGACACTTACAGCTCAAGGCATTGATTTTTGTGTTGTGGACCAGATGAATACTGAGAAATTTAGAAAGATAGCAAGTGTAAATGGATTGGTTGATATAAAAACTGTTGACTATGATCATATTGTATTTGATGGTTTTCATACTATTATTAAGAGCCCTGGAATCAAACCGGATGATTTGCTGTTGAAGAAAGCTGGAGTGAATGGTATAAAAATTATAACAGACGTGGAATATGCCTATGGCATAAGAAATGATATTTTTTCTATAGGCATAACCGGCACAAACGGAAAAACCACCACCACCACCCTTTTGGGACAGATGCTGAAGAACCATAATAAGAAAAGCATTGTTACAGGTAACATTGGCTCAGGAATTATGTGGGATTATTACAATGCGGACAACAATGCTATAGCCGCTATTGAATTAAGCTCTTTTCAACTGGAGAGCATAATTGATTTCAGGGTCAATATTGCAGTTGTCACCAACATTACACCTGATCATATCGAATGGCATGGAACTCTGGATAACTATATTAATTCAAAGCTTAATATATTCAAGAATCAAACTAAACAGGACAGATGCATCGTCAATTACGATGACAGAATACTCCGTGAAAAAGAGAGTTCGTTTAAAAGTGATGTTTATTATTTTTCAATAGGATCTAAATGTATTAAAGGAATATACATCGAAGATGATAAGATATACATCAATGTCAGTGAACCCGAATATCTCTGTGATACAGCAACCGTATTAATGCCAGGAAACCACAATCTTGAGAATGCCTTAGCGGCTGCTTTGGCAGCTTATCTAACAGGTGTGGACAAAAGCTTGATCATTGAGACCTTGCGGACTTTTAAAGGCGTGGAGCATAGACTCGAATTTGTGCAGGAAATTGGAGACATCAAGTTCTATAATGATTCGAAAGGAACAAATACCGACGCAACTATTAAAGCTATACAAAGCTTTTCACAACCAATTAATCTGATTCTTGGCGGGTACGAAAAGGGTGAAGACTTCACTGGATTAATGAAACATTTACACTCAAAAGTCAGAAGCATCAGTGTTATGGGTCAAACAAGAGATAGAATTATTGAATCATTGGAATTAAATGATTTTCATAATTATTATGCAGTCGATAATCTAAAAGAAGCAGTATCTAATTGTGTTAAACAGGCAAAGGTTGGTGATGTTGTCTTATTGTCGCCTGCATGCGCCAGTTGGGATATGTATAACAATTATATGGAACGTGGCGATGAATTCAAGTCGATAATTAAGGAAATGAGTGATGGAGATGGAGAATAAAAACTCTATAGATTGGATTTTATTTTTATCCACGCTTATTTTGGTTTTGTTCGGTTTCATTATGGTTTACAGTGCAAGTTATCCAGAAGGCTATTATAATTTCAAGGGAGACGGATTCTTTTTTTTTAGAAAGCAGGTTACGGCAGGTGTTGCTGGAATTGTAGCAATGGTTTTAGCATCTTTTGTCAATTATAGAATATATAGAGCTCTTAATAAACTGATTTTCCTCATTACTATTGCGGCTACACTGTCTCTGTTTACGGCATATGGCACTGAAGCCTATGGTGCGCAACGGTGGATTAGCATTGGAGGATTGAATATTCAGCCTTCTGATATAATAAAGGTGACTGCAGTTATGTTTATGGCATATTTTCTCGATAAGCATAACCATAGGATTAAAACTTTTATAGGTGGCTACATTCCAGTTTTTCTATTGATTCTATTCTTTTCTGGTATTATATTCATCCAGAATGACTTAAGCACCAGTTTTGTTATGGCGATGACGCTAGGGGTCATGTTTCTGTGTGCTGGTGCCAATTTGTTTCATATATTCATAACGATAGCAGGAGGAATAGCCGGTATAGCCTATCTGATTATCAATGAACCCTATAGAACACTTAGAATCATAAGCTTTCTGGATCCATTTAAATACAAGAGCTCTTATGGCTGGCAAGTGGTTCAGTCAATCTATGCTTTAGGAACAGGCGGTTTATTTGGAATGGGACTGGGACAGAGTAGGCAGAAATTTTTTTACATACCATTGGCATACAATGACTTTATTTTTTCCATCATTGGCGAAGAACTTGGGTTTATTGGTGCATTTATAGTGATTGCATTCTACATTGTCGTTATATGGAGAGGACTCAGAATAGCTATAAACGCAAAGGACCAGTTTGGAGCATTTTTAGCCATTGGAATAACTTCACTTATTGCGATTCAGACCTTGGTTCATATAGCAGTAGTTACATCATCGATGCCGCCAACCGGTATCGTATTGCCATTTATCAGCGCTGGCGGCACCTCACTGTTGATTTTCATGGGAGCTGTTGGTGTCTTATTGAATATATCTAAAAATTCATTATAAAGAGGTAACAATGAAAGTAGTAATAACCGGTGGCGGTACAGGAGGACATATTTCACCTGCTCTTGCCATAGCAGATATTCTGAAGAACATGTATGAAGCAGTTGAAATCATATATATAGGCTCTGAAAAAAGCATGGAGAGTGAGATAATACCCAAGTCTGGATTGAAGTTTTTGAGTGTGAAGACAGGGTTTATTAACAGAAAGCTGTTATCAATTTCAAATATAGCCACTATATATAATAATGTAATTGGTTTGTTTCAGGCATCATGTATTATGAAGAAAGAAAAGCCTGATTTAGTCATAGGAACAGGAGGTTTCGTCTCGGGACCAGTAGTACTCGCAGGAAAAATATGTGGAAAGAAAACGATGATACACGAACAGAATGCTTATCCGGGAATTACAAATAAGATGCTCTCCAGAATTGCTGATGTGGTTATGATCAGTTTTTTGGAATCAGAAGTTTTCTTTAAAAAAGCTAAAAGAACAGTACTAGTCGGTAATCCCTTGAAGAAAGAGATTTTCAACTATTCACGAAATCAATGCCGGGCAGAATTTGGTATTGGAGAAGATGTTTTCTTCATCTACTCGTTTGGCGGTAGTGGGGGTCAGTTAAGCCTCAATAATGCAATTATAGATTTGATTATCAATATAAAAGAAACCAGTCATATTAGGCTTCTTCACGTGACGGGTAAGCGGCTTTACGATAGATTTAATACGGATTTGAAGGGGAAAAATATTGATACCTTACCCGAAAATACAACAGTTGTGGATTATATGATGGATGCCCCAAAAGCATTGAATGCATGTGACTTGGTGATAGGAAGCGCAGGAGCTATTACCGTTTCTGAAATTACAGCATTGGGTCTACCTGCCATATTGGTACCAAAGGCTTATACAGCTGAAAATCATCAGGAGAAAAATGCAAGAAGCATAGAAAAGAATGGGGGGGCTTTTGTTCTGACAGAGAAAGAGATTTCAGGGGACAAGCTGTCGAACCTTATTCAAAGATTAATAAATAATAAAGATTTATATGCTACAATGAAACGCAATAGTTTTGAAATGGCAAACCTGGAATCCGAAAGTAAGATTCAACTCGAAATCAGGGATTTGATATCAAATGGATAGAAAACAAAGAAATCAAAAGAAAAAAAGGCGAAGAAGAATAGTATTTAACATCTTGTTGTTTATTCTAGCTATAATGAGTTCAGCCTATATAATTATTTATTCTGAGGTATTTAATCTCAAAGAAATCAAAGTCTCTGGAAACCAACAAATGACTGAGACTGAAATTGTCGAATTATCAGGATTGACGCTAGGAGAAAATCTTTTACGGATTGATAAAAAGGCTTCAGAAAACAGAATAACAAAAGGCATTTTAATTAAAAGTGCTGAAATAAAAAGAAAGCTTCCAAACATTATAGAAGTATATGTTTTAGAAAGAAAAGAAGCTGTATTTATCTCAGGAAACAATCAGGCTTATATTCTAGATTTTGAAGGCATTCCCTTAAAGACTGTGGAAATTGGTGAGAGCAATCTACCAATGATCAAGCTGGATGGTGAACTGACATTAAGGTTGGGAGAATTGGCATCTATCAATGATAGCGGTATTGATGTCTTAACACTGATAGAATTGTTATATTATGTCAAAATAAATGGATTTGATTATGTAGATTATATTGACATACGTGAAGATAACGTATATTCTACCACTACCTATGGTACATTAATTAAACTGGATTATAGTTCAAATATGAAATATCAAATATTATTTACCAAAGAGATAATAAATGATAGAATAAAAAATAATCAGGATGTATTGGGTTTAATAGACTTCACCAAAGGTGAGAATCCAGTTTACATAGATTTTGACGATATGGAGGTCAAGCTTGAAGAATAGAATATTTATAATGATAATCAGCATTGTTTTAGGACTGGTACTTGCTTTGCAATTTCAGTTAGTCAGAGATACTGCAGGAGGGATTGTCTTCTCTCAGAAGATAAATCAACTGACAAGCGAAATAAAGAATGCAAACGAAGAAAAAGACCAGCTGATAAAGGATCTTGATGAGCTTGAGGCCAGACTGTCTGAATATGAGAACAGTGCTGCTGAAGAGAGCATATATATCAAATCACTAAGGGATGAATTGAATAAGTTTAGAATGATGGCAGGCTTTACAGATGTGAAAGGACCTGGAGTGATTGTGATGCTGGATAATCCACCTACAGAGAATCAGTTTACGGAATTCTCCAATAACCTGGTGTACAATTACGAGTACATACTACTGGTTATCAGCAATCTGAATGCTGCAGGGGCTGAAGCCATCTCAATAAACGGACAAAGACATACAAATTATACTGAAATAGTACCTGTCGGCACTTATCTGAACATCAATGGTGTCTCAGTACTACCCCCAATAGAGATTAAAGCGATTGGAAATACCCAAACTTTGGAATCAGTATTGAATTTTAAAGGTGGAGCTGTCTGGGAGATGAAGAATCTCAACTATCAGGTGGAAGTTAGTGTTCTTAATGAAATAGAGATACAAAGACAAATTAAGGTTTTTGAATTTAGATATGCACAGCCTTACTAGTCATCCTCCATTATGATGACCCTGTTGATAACCAATCAGAAAGAAGTGTGGTGTTAGAATGACAAAAAACAGAGTTTGGATTACGGCCTTAGCCGTTATTATAGGGTTTCTTGCTGGACTACAGATCATGAATGATTCAAAAAGCTATGCTTTTATCAATGTCAATTCGGTAGCGATTTTTTCTAATGAGCTCAATGCTATCAACAACGAGATAGAAGGGCTTAAATCATTAATCGTGATGACCAGTAGAGACCTGAATAAATATCAGTTATCTGAGTATAACAGTGAATATATCGCAGGTTATCTTGAGGAAGAGATTGAAAGAGTAAAAGCCATTGCAGGCTACACCAATGTCAGGGGTGAAGGTGTGCTGATTAAATTAGCAGACAATGAGTCCAATACACAGAGAAATATAAACTACGACTTGGTGCATGATGTTGATGTGGTCATGATCATCAACGATTTGATTGACTCCGGAGCAGAAGCGATATCCATCAATGGAAAGAGAATTCTTGCAAAAACTGAAATAGTTTGTGTAGGTCCTCTGATTAAAATTAATGGGGAAAGCGTTGGTGCGCCATTTATCATTAAGGCGATAGGCAACAAAGACTTGTTGTCCGCAGCAATCAATGCTCCCAATACTTATGCTTATAATTTAAAGAATGTTTATGGATTAGAAATTGAAACCATGAAAAGTGATTTTATTCTGATTCCAAAGTATTGATGATCGACTGAATTAAACAAATAAAGGAAGGTGTATTGAATGATATTCGCTATAATTGGTTTGGCAATGGGTTTATTACTTGGATTGGCATTATCTTTCTCATATAGTGCCACTTTTACAATCTATGTGACTTTGATTATTTTGATTCTTTTACAGAGTTTACTAAGGATTATTAAAAATGAGAACATGGATTTTAATATCTACAAGGAAGGAATCCTAATTATCTCCGAAATACTCTTCGCTTGTCTTTTGGCTTTTATAGGTGAAGAGCTAGGCATATCACTATATCTGGCTATCGTTTTATCTTTCGGACTAAAAATCTTTAATGATTTCAATCTCATTGTCAAAAAGTTAATTAAATATGATAAAATAAGTTAAAAATCAATGGTTGTATGCTATACTTATATATAACAAAAAGGGGAGGTATAATATGTTCGAATTTGATGTTGACCCTGTGGGATTAGCAAAAATAAAAGTAATTGGAGTAGGTGGTGGTGGGAATAACGCCGTCAATAGAATGATCAATGCGGATGTCAAAGGAATTTCTTTTAT
>JAHRFV010000228.1 GCA_019084435.1 Dethiosulfatibacter sp. | reverse complement strand
TCTTGAGTGATCGCCGTCGGTATTTTTTACCAGCATTGCTAGGGTTTGCTGTCAAGGGCGACGTCAGCTGCTTGAATTTTCAGGATTTGTCTAGTCACTTCCCTTGACCTTTTTTTTCATACGTTACTTTACACTACCCAATTCCATCTCTTCATCCACTGAAATATATTCAACCTGCTCTTCTTCAGCTACTGATAATTTAATAGGTTCGTAATTTGCAACATCCATTTTATTACTTGGCAACACATCATTTTCAGCCATAGAGCTGAAGCTATATCCACCTACAATAATGTGATCAATTACATTGATATCTAACGGCTTAAAGATATCAACGATACGTTGTGTTAAAGCTACATCTTCTTTAGAAGCCCTTAAGCTGCCCCCAGGATGATTATGAGAAAGAATGATGCTACTACAATCATTTGCAAGGGCCATTTTGAGGATATCTCTTGGGTATACAACTGCCATATTGGTAGTGCCTTGTGACACTGTTCTATGCTCAATGATGCTGTTGCTGTTGTCTAAAAAGGCAACCAAGAACCTTTCCTTATCTTTTACACCACCAAGTAGTGATGCAAAGTATTTCCCTGAATCATTAGGTGATTTAAAAGTAATTTTCTCATTTTCTTGATCCAGCTTCAGCACATTATAAGATGCAATGAATTCATTTAGCTTGTTGATTTTTTCAAGCTGTCTGTCATTAGGATCAACAACACCTGGATGTTCTAAAATATTAAATGGGTTATTTTCTTTTGCATAACTTTTCAATTTGCTCATTGGAATACCGGTCAGTTTATTTAAGCTTTGAAAAAAGCTATCTGAGTATTTTGTTTTTGTTGCCATATCACTGTCCCCCTTCCAATGTTTCTAATGATTTTGCCTTAGCTTCAATCACTTCTTTAAGTGCCTTAATTCTGTCTTTTTCAACTTCTTCAACATCCAAAGCATCAATGCTTGTAAAGAATGTCTGAATGCCTAATTTTTCTACTGCTTTTACCACTTTCTTTTCTGAGCTTTCTGAGAGCTCCAACACCTCACACATCAGCTCAATGACATTTTCTTGTTTGACATTTTGAATCATTTGTCTAGTCATTAAATTCAACTCCTTCCATTTAAAAAGCAGGGGTTGCCCCCTGCTAAACTGTCATTTCTTCGTCATCTTCAACTATCATATCTTCATTAAAATCTTCTTCACTCACCGCTAAGCCATCATCTCCTTTATCCATGTCCAGTTCAGCGTTCAGTTCAAATTGTCGCTTTAGCTTCTGCGCTAGTGCTTCCTCATACATAAATGGTTTCTCCCATTCTTCCTTGGACTGGGTCATATTTCTTTCATACTCATCAATCTGGCTTTCTGTTTTTTCAATGCGCTTTTCAAGACCTTCCAAAAGGTTTTCAAGCCTTACCATATTACCGTGGGGACTATCTCCAAATTCAACTTCGTACTTTTGCTCTGCATGAAGGCTCATTTTATGCTGACCAAAGAAATTATTCTTTAGGATTAAAAGATCAAAGCCATTAAATGTACCCACATGAGTTTCTTTATCTGGTTCAATCCTTGAAAGTAACACCTGAAGATAAGTTCCGGCTTTATCCCTTTCATCAAAAAACTTACCATCAACATTGATTTGAAACTCTTCTGTCTTATTCATATCTCGCCTACTGATGTCCTTAATCAATCCTTCAAGTCGCTGTTTTGCCTGTTGAATCAGCTTTGGATATTTGTAGGTGAAATTATCCTCCATGGCATACCTTCTACTGTTGTATTCAGACTTTAAAAGACTTAATCGACTGACTTCATTATCAATATCCATCTTTTCTTTAATCAAAGGATTACCTATTGCCAGGGCTTTAACTTCTGCAAAAGATAGTACTGTTTCATCAATATCTTCGGCATTTCTTGCAACGGATTTGCTAGTCATGATTTGGCTAATGAAGCGCTGTTTATTCTCGACAATTTGCCACAAATAGCTGTCAAATGTTGATTTTGTAACGTATTTATAGATGTTTACAGCTTTATTTTGATTGCCTTGTCTTAGGATTCTTCCTTCCCGCTGCTCCAGATCGCTTGGTCTCCAAGGGCAGTCTAAATGATGGAGGGCAATTAAACGGTCTTGAATATTGGTTCCTGTGCCCATCTTGGCAGTTGAACCAAGGATAATTCGTTTGTTACCACTACGCATATCTGCAAATAGGGTTTCTCTTTGCGCCTCACTGTTAGCATCGTGTATGAAACAAACTTCTTTTTCTGGAATACCTCTCTTTATCAATTCCTCTTTGATATAGGGATAAACAGAAAAACGCCCATCTGAATTAGGCGTTCCTACATCACAAAATATGATTTGTGTTCCTTTAAAAGCATGGCTCTCCTTATATTCTTCAAAGACTTTATCAATACACTGATTGACTTTGCTATCTGGTTCATTAGGTGCTTCATCATAAAGGAGTCTTGGATCAAGGCCTAAAAGTCTTGCTTCGTTGGTGACGGGTAGGCAACCAGCGAGGTAACTATTACAGTTCCTTTTCTGTCTGCCCCCCTCCAAACCGTGCTTGCAACTTTCACTGCACACGGCTCTCCAGTAACTTTATTTCAAACAACCATTATGAATATTGTTATGACATTTTCTACAGACTACAAGCGTTTTTCTTCTTCTTGTTGCCATGATTTGTATCCATATTGGTTTCGTAGATTTCCCTTTCGTATTTAGGTCAGATAATTTTCTAACATGATGAACTTCAATATCCTCTGTAGACCCACATAATTCACATGTATCTGCGAGTAGTCTTTTAAGAAGTTCCGTTCTACCTCCCCAAACTTGATAAGGTGTATCATCAATAACTGTTTTCCTTTTATGCGTTAGTGATATTCCTCCAAACTGTGCTTCCAATGGCTTTTTATCTTTTCGTTCTACAACAACTTTTATACACTTTAAAGTTTTTCCTGATTTCTTATCAATAACTTCACAAGCATACTTCTTCTTCATTTTCTTCATAGAAGACTTATGTTTGTATGCAAGTGTTTTTAATAATGACCCTTGCATAATCCATAGTAGCTGATGTAACCATGATACATTTTGCGCCATCAAATAATACTGAACTACACCACGAAATTCTTGTCCATATCTTGCAACAATTGAAAAATCATCATCGTGAAGTAGTTTTCCTAGATGAATTGTTTTACCATTCTTCATATAGTCAGCACATTTCTTGTTAATCACTTCAGCAGGCACAAAAAGTGCCACAACCCCATTTGCTCCACGTCTACCTGTAAAATCAACATAGTCATTAGCTTTTTGCACTTTAACATCATAGCCCAAGAATCTTGCAGCAGTTGTAGTTGCATGTGTTATCAACGTCTTTTCTTCTGATAAATTCAGCTTTAAGTTTGTTTTTAACCATGATGCAATTTCTGCTTTAATATCCTCAGCTTCGCTTTTTGACCCGTTAAATCCTAAAAGAAAATCATCAGCATATCTTACGTACCTTAACCTTCTGTATTCTGCATTTTTAGTATCAATAGACGGCATCATTCGCCTTTCTATTTTCAAATCTCTTGCAGATATGAAGTCATTATTCTTTTTACACTTGTCGATTTCTCGGTTCAGTTTGCTATATTCTGGGTTTGCTTTTTGCCTTTTTCCCTTGGTATACTTTGGAATCAATTCTGTCTTAACGAAATTATCAAATTCATTAAGGTAAATGTTTGCTAGCAATGGACTTATAACGCCACCCTGTGGTGTACCACTTAGCGTTTTGTTATATTTCCAATCTTCTAAATATCCAGCTTCTAAGAGATTTTGCACCAATCTTATGAATCGATTGTCATTAATAGACTTTGACAAAATCCCTATCATAACATCATGATTTATTGTGTCAAAATACTTAGATATGTCACCTTCAATAAACCATTTTGTTCCTTTCCAAACTTGAATTTCCGATAATGCAGTATGACATCCTCTCTGTGGTCTAAAACCATGAGAACTATCACTAAACTGTGGCTCATAATATGCCTCTAAAATCATACGAATAACTTCTTGTAATAACTTGTCACGCCAGGTTGGAATACCAAGTGGACGTTTCTTTCCGTTTTTCTTTGGAATATACACACGTCTAGTCGGAGTCCATTTATACCTTTCATGACGGATATCATCAATCAGTTCTTCGATTTTTCTTATTGACATTCCATCAACCGTTTCATTGGTTGCACCTTCTGTCATAGACCCACTATTTGGGTATAGCTTTGAATAAGCTATAAGGTACAACTCCTTGTTGTACAGCGATTTGTAAAGTCTTTCCAAGGGCAGTTTTTGACTACCTCTTGTTTGAATGACTGCTAAAATAGTTTTGGCTTCACGCATCTCACGCACCTAGTCCTTTCTAAAACAATCAAAGTTACCTGTTGCCCTTCGCCTTGTACAAGGCTTTCCCTTGCTCTGACTACTATGGCAACTCCGTTACCTTAGGGCTCTCGCCCCTTAGGCAATCCTGCAATCCGTCAAAAATGTACTATAGTATCCTTTAGGTTCCTTACTCATTCTTTTAATTACACTCATCGTGTACTCTTTCATCATACGAAGTTAATTGCCACAAAATCACAGAAGCAACTATATGATGACATCGGGTTGAAATCAATTTTGATTTCCAATCGCTTTCCGAAGGGCGATGCTATGCACCAAGTCAGAATTAAGGTTCAGGCAATCCAGCTTTAACCATGGGATACGGAACTTGCGGAGCATCATTCTATTGCGACTAAGAATTTATCCGCTTTACCAGTATGCTATTGTCCTCTTTGTGTTTCCACGCCAAGTGAACTGGTTATTCCTATTATTTACTTCGAATAATTTCCCCTTAGGGGAGATACATTTTTGCGTTTAACAGCGCACTATCTTAAGCATGTTATCAATCCTTGGATCAACCATACCATTTCGAATATCACTAGCCCTATCGACAAAGCTTTCCATGATTTCTTTTGTAAAATCACTTGACTCAGCTGAAATCAACTTATGTTTATCACCTTTTAACTTAGGAATAGGTAAATTAAGCATATCCGCTGTTTTTACATCTGCCATATTTTTAAAAATCGTCATGAGTTCAGGTAAATTCGAGAACTTAGCAAATCTGCTTTTATAGCGATATCCTGTTCCTTCAGGTGCTAATTCAAGACTCGAAACCACTTCTCCAAACTGTGCTGCCCATGCATCAAAGTGATGAATTCCTCTTGCTTCAAGCTCCTTATTTTGAATATACCTTTGCATCACATACATTTCCGTCATGGAATTACTGATGGGGGTACCAGTCGCAAAGATGACACCCCTACCTTGATTGATGTCTTGAATATACTGTGTTTTCATGAGCATATCCATGGATTTTTTACTACGTGTATTAGATATTCCCGCAACATTTCTTATCTTTGAAAATACAGCACAGTTCTTAAAATAATGCGCTTCATCTACATAAACGCAATCTATTCCAAGCTCTTCAAAGTTAATCACATCATCTTTGGGGCTGTCGTGAAGTCGTTTGATTTCAGATGTTAGTGATAGCTTGAGTTTTTCCATCTGCTTAATACTCCAGTTTTCGCCATTACTCTTTTTTGCATCAGCAATAACAGCAGAGATATCATTGATCTGCCGATGGATCATTTCTTCCTGACGCTCTTTCGATACAGGGATTTTCTCAAATTGCGAGTGTCCCATAATAACAGCATCATAAGCGCCTGTAGCAATACGACTAACAAAACGTCTTCGATTGGATTTTTGAAAGTCCTTTTTTGTGGTGACTAGAATATTAGCCGATGGATAAAGCCTTAAAAACTCACTGCCGATATGCTGAGTTAAATGATTTGGTACAACAAGAACTGCTTTATTTATCAGTCCCAGTCGCTTTTGCTCCATACAGCTGGCAACCATTTCAAAGGTTTTTCCTGCCCCTACAGAATGCGCTAGAAGTGTACTGCCACCATAAATAATTCTTGCAATGGCAGCTGTTTGGTGATCTCTTAATTTTATATCTGGATTCATGCCTGGCAATTTTAAATGACTGCCATCATATTCTCTCAGGCGGATATTGTTATAGTGCTGATTATAATAATCTACATACTTTTTACGTCTCTCTGGTTCTTTAAATAACCATTCTTTAAAGGCTTGTTTTAGCAGTGATTGTTTTTCTCTTGCTAACATGGTCTCTTTTTTGTTGATAACATATTTTATACTGTCTCCATCTTCAACACGATCTTTAACCGTAGAATTTCTAAGATTCAAGCTGTCTTCAATGATGTAGTAAGCATTAATTCTAGATGTACCAAAGGTTTCTTTTGCTGAAACTGAATACCCATCTAATCCTTTGTTCTCAACACCAAAGCTTGCATTGTAATTGTTGTAATGTACTTTAATTTCGTTTCTGCCACCGGTATTGTGATAATATCTCGGTGTTTTCAAGGTCTCATAGATGAACTGTTCATAATCTGCTGTTTCAATCCATGTAGTCCCTAACCTTACATCGATATCACTGGCCTCAAGATCAATGGGTTGTACTTTTTCTAGGGCAGGCACATTTTTTAAAAAGAATTCTGGATTCATATCCGCAAAAACTTTGGCAAATTTAAGCTTTTGCCTCACATCACCTGAAAGGTATTCATCAGCTGTTTCCCATCCTCTCAAAGCATCATTTTCATCATACTTTTCAGGGTTCAGATAGATGTCTTGTTCAAGCTCCTTAATGATGACTTGAGGTTCTTCATCATAAAGCTCAGCCATAAATGGAATATCCACCATGCCTTTTTCATTTAAGGACGCTGTTAATGCTTCAAATGCAGAATCTACATCTGTTATGGATTCATAAGGCTTAATGGTTCTTTTGGTAAACATATCTGCCTTTGTGACATGATGATCTTCATCCTCCACCTCTAGAGAACATAAAAGTGGGTAGTCATTGTCATCACGGAAGGCACTGGCATTGGGTCTTGAAGTCATATAATCATAGTCTTTAACAAATGCATCATAGATTTGATTTAACTGGTCTTGAGCCATTTCAAGTGCTTCTTTAGTGCAACCTTCCGTTTGAAGTGTAATGATTTTTCTTGTTATATCCCGAATTGCCATCATGCCTTGAATTCGTTCAAGGGTTTTACCGGTATAATCCATTCGTCTCATAATAGAATTTTCACGGTAATAAAGTTTGTCATCAATAAAGGCATAAGAGTAGTTCTTGTACTTAGGATCAGCAGGTATATCATCGCTATCCTCTTTTTTCGCATGCTCGTAATAACCAATTTCAGCTTGAAGATGAGACACAGCTTCTGATAGATATTCCCCTAGATTAAAGTTACTGTTTGTATTTACACACGTGGTATAACGACTGTCTCTACCAAACATCCTTTCATCAAATACCATCTCACCAAGCATCATATGGGGATGGTCAATGAAATATTGATTGACGGGGACCCCATTTTCATTATCAGATGCCGATAACCACCTTGGTATTTCCACCGATCTGCGTTCTCTTTTTTTAAGAAAAAGAATATCAGCGGTTACATCAGTATTGGCATTTTCTTTAAATGCTGTATTGGGTAATCGTATTGCACCTATCAGCTCAGCTCTTTCAGAAATATACTTCCTGACAGCTTGATCTTTTTTGTCCATGGTTCCCTTACTGGTAACAAAGGCAATGATGCCACCAGGACGTACTTTATCTAGTGTTTTAGCAAAGAAATAATCATGGATCATAAAGTTATGCTTATCATAAAGTCTGTCATATACTTTGTAATTCCCAAAAGGTACATTGCCAATAGCTACATCAAAAAAGTTATCTTCAAACTGTGTTTCTTCATAGCCTTTGACTTGAATCTGCGCTTTCTGATAGAGCTGCCTTGCAATACGTCCGGATACATCATCTAGTTCAACCCCAAAAAGTTTTGCCCTATTCATAGAATCAGGAAGGTGGGAAAAGAAATTACCAACACCCAGGGAAGGTTCCAAGATGTTTCCCTTTTTAAAACTAAACTGATCAAGTGCTTGATAAATACTTTGAATAACAACCGAAGATGTATAGTGGGCATTAGGTGTTGAAGCTTTTGCACTATCATATTCTTCTTGTGA
The DNA here is from genome assembly GCA_019084435.1 of Dethiosulfatibacter sp. The sequence continues at coordinate 2,708 of JAHRFV010000228.1, read as the reverse complement.
CAACAGTTTTTTTAGTTCACCGTATTCATTGCTCCAACCACTTGCCCCCATATCAAAAGCTTGTGGCATACCACCCCAACCAACGTACCTAGCTAAGATGGATTGTTCTTTATCCGTGGCCATACGGTTCTCTGCTTCAATGACTTTCAAAGTTTTAATCGCTTCAACATTGGCTCTGAATTTTGTTTTTAGCCCACCAATACCAATCTCATCTTCAGGTGAAAATTGATAATTGATTTTTGAAGATTGTTCCTGTTTTTGCTTTTCATCTTCAACTGAACCAATGGATACAATGCCCCACTTTTCTTCTTCAGTCAGTGGTTTCTCATCGGGCAGATAATCTAAAACAAAATCAACACTTTCTTTTCTGAAAATAGGATACCCAGTTTGATCTGCAAAAGTTAAATCCATAAGAGATACAGCATTATTATCATAGTCAACGGATTCGATTTGAAATTTCCTTCCCTCAATATCCACTTCCATGCCTACTTCTAAGGGATATTCATGGAGATCCTCATCTTCTAGGTCCAATAAATCATCCTTTTCTGAAGGTGCTTCAATAATGATTTCATGACCTTTATCATCAAAGGTTGGTTCTACGTTTGCTTCGTCTACATCCTCTGAATAATAAGCCTTGTAAACAATGTGACCTTGCCTAGCAATATTCGATAACCAATCTTTCAGAAAATCATTTAACTCATCTTCTAAATCAGGGTTAACTAATTCATCACCCTGATATGCTTCATGATAGATTGCCATGTTATCTTGCTGAAAGGTGGCTGCTGTTAATGTCTTTTGATTCTGGTCAACAATGAGTTCCATATCCGGATCACTCATTAAATCTCCATTTTGTTCGTAATAATGGGATAGAGAGATTCTATTCTCATTGAGCTTTTCAATAACAAGGTCCATAAAGCCAGGTGCTTTTAGCTTCATATAACTATAACGTCCGTTTAAGATACCAGGGGCAATCTTCAGTAGCTTATTATAATTTTCATGTACAATGTCATTTTCAGCGTAATTGATGTCAAATAGCGTTGGTTGATACACTGCCTTTCTTGTTGGTGGATTATCATTTTTATACCGAGCTTCAAAGTATTTACCGTTATCAATTAAGGCATCAATCCCGGAAGCAACTTTAGCCCAAGACAAATGAATTTCTTTATCTGTTTTATAAAGATCAATGGTAATTCCTTTACTGTCGTGATTTTCAAAACCACTTAGATCATCAGTGAATGTAACAGAGCTACCGCCAGTTCCATATTCATTTTTTAGAAAGTCTGCTTTTTCTTTTGCAGTATGTTCTTCTGAGAAGAAATCAACAATCCGTTGTTTCCCACCTTCAAATCCAGAACCTCTTAGTAGTACCTTTTCAATAAGTTCTTCATCTGTTAGCTCCATTAAAAAAGAGCTACGCTCTGGCAGCTCTAAATCTTTTGCTATCTCTCCTTGAAGATGATTTCCTGAAGAACGATCTCTTCCGCTCTCGTTCTGATCATCTCCCTGTGACGATAACTCTGATAGGTGTTGGTCGGATTCTGTAATGGTTCTTCCTGTAGCATCTGGTCTTGAAGTATCTCCATCCTCGCCCACGCTTCCTCGTTCACTTGATGCATCATTGGAAGCAACGTCCCTTCGGTCACTAGATAATTGTACCGATTGATGTGTTCCTCTTTCAGGTAATTCATCGCCATCTGCCCGTACTTCCCTAGTGGCTTCTTGTCGTAGCTTTCCTCCCTCGATATTTGAATCTGAGGATGATAAATCCCTTTTACTTCCTGATAACTGAGTTCCATGGGTTTCATTGACATTCACACTCCTTTTTTCTTTTTTGATGGTTTTGATTTCTCTTTCAATTTCTCTTAAAATTTGTTCTGAGATGGTACTTGTCAAATAGCCTAATCTTAGGGTTAATGCTTTTGAATCAAAATCTGTTATTGTATTAAATGCATTTAAATTACTTAGCTTAGGTTCTTCAATACCTGAGCGAATGGCAGTCATGTACTCTACACTATCCATAAGAGACTGCATAAACTGCCTTGTAACGCCTTCAATGGGTAGTCCCGATAGTTTGGTCTTAGACAGCTCTTTTTCAAGTCCTTGCTGAACATCTGAGGCATAAACAAGGACAGATTCATGAGTCCGCCTTGCAATCCATTCTGACAAGGTATTTGCTTTAAAGCTTTCTAATAACTGTGATTCTAATACTTCATTTAATTGCCACACTTTAGGAATAGTATGTGGCTGACCATGGGTATCTTCAATATCAAATAGGTATTTTAATTTCAAATAAGCACTTTGATCATCAAAGACTGCAATACTCTTAGCGCCTCTGTTTATCCATCTGCCGATACGACGGTTCCAGATTTCCATATCTGCAACTAAAGTAGCTTCGGGTCTTTGGGCATATATAAGCACGGCATTATTAAAGCTATGCTTATATATCCTTGCATGAAAGGTTAAAAAGTCTTTCCACGCCTGCTCATCTTGCATAATTTCTTTCAAGATGTAATCATAAATTTCCTTGATTTCTGTCAGTCTACTCAATCATCTCCTCCCCCTCCTCTAAGTCATGTGATTGGTTTTTCATCTGGCTAAAGTAAAAATCCAGAGCTTTTTCAATTGTTTTTTCAATAGCCTTCTTATCTTCATTTGGATTAAAATACTTTGAAATGATTGTTGGTTGAAGCTTAAATGGTTTTACTTTA
>JAHRFV010000224.1 GCA_019084435.1 Dethiosulfatibacter sp. | reverse complement strand
ATCAATATTCAACATTTAGTATACCTTAGAATATGTTCATTTGCAACAAAAATGAAGATAGTACCTGAGCACTATCTCCATTTGATTAAACTGTTAAAACTGCTTTCCCATCATAGTATCCGCATCCTCTGCATACTCTGTGAGGAAGCTTCATTTCATGACATTGTGAACATTCTACAAATCCAGTTACTTTTACTCTTTCCTTAGATGTTCTTCCTTTATCTCTTCTAGCTTTTGATGTTTTTCTTTTTGGTACTGCCATTTTAAACTACACCTCCTTATCTAACAATTTCACAAGCGATTCCAAACGCGGATCTATTGTTTCATCGTTACAATCACATTCATCATAATTATTATTGGAACCACATTTTATACATATTCCCTTGCAATCCGCTTTACACAATACCTTCAGTGGCTTGGACAAGTAAATGGATTGCTTGATTAAATCGGTCAGATCTATTTTATCATTTACCAGTTCTACATTTAAATCGTCCTCTTCTGTTGAACCGTTTATGGTAACGTTGAAATTCGTTGTTATACGGTTTTCCAACACTTCATTGCATCTAGCACAATTATCTCCATATTTATAGGACAAATTCACTTCAGCATACAGATTATCGTCTGTTTTGTATACAGAAACACTGCATTCAACATCCTCAATTAATCTGATAGTATCATCCAGATCCAAGGAATTTATATCTATATTTAGGTTGTATTGTGCATGTATTTCTTTGCTATTTAGGAAATCCTTTAAATTAATTATCAATTCTATCACCTCAAGATTGCAAGGAAGATTATATGAAAATATCAGGCTTTTGTCAAGTCTTTTACAATTATTTCCGTGTCTCTCGCTATCATCAATTCTTCATTAGTAGGTATAAGATAAACCTGAACCTTTGTACCTTCCTTGGATATTAGAGTTTCTTTTCCTCTTACATTGTTTCTTTCAGGGTCAATTTCGATTCCTAAAAACTCAAGCCCTTCACAGATGGTCGCTCTTGCATCCGGAGAATTTTCTCCAAGACCTGCTGTGAATATAACTGCATCCAGTCCGCCCATAGCCGCCGCATAGCTTCCGATGTACTTTCTAACAATAAAATAATATTTATCCAACGCTAGCTGTGCACGTTTGTTGCCTTGCTTGACTGCATCCTCAATATCTCTAAAATCACTGCTTACGCCAGATATTCCCAGAACACCTGATTCCTTATTCATTAGATTATTAACTTCATCTATACTCAGATTTTTCTTTTCCATTAAAAATGTGATGATCGCAGGATCCAAGTTTCCGCTTCTCGTACCCATTGCAAGGCCTTCAAGGGGTGTCAGTCCCATGCTTGTATCCATTGATTTTCCATTATTGATGGCTGCAAGACTGGCCCCATTACCTAGATGACAACTTACAATCTTCATTTTTGTGATGTCCTGTCCTGTTATTTCGCCTAATCTCTGGGATACATATTTGTGAGATGTTCCGTGAAATCCATATTTTCTGATTCCTAACTCTTTATATAATTCATAAGGGAGTGGATAAATGTAAGAGTATTCCGGCATTGTCTGATGGAAAGCGGTATCAAACACACCAACCATAGGGACATTCGGCATCAATTCCTGACACGCTCTGATTCCGATAATATTCGGCGGATTATGTAGTGGTGCCAGTTCGATACAATCATCCATCGCCTCTATAACTTCTTCTGTGATCAGAACAGAGCTGGCAAATTTCTCTCCACCGTGTACAACTCGATGTCCCACTGCTTGAATTTCTTCAAGAGATGAAATTACGCCCATTTCCTTATCTGTCAAGGTATCAAGAACAATCTTGATAGCCTCTTTGTGATTTGGCATTGGCTTTTTCAATACAACCTTATCTTTCCCTAATGTCTCATGTTTCAATTGGCTTCCTTCAATACCTATTCTTTCAGCCAATCCAATCGCTAAAACTGATTCATCTTGCATGTTCAACAGTTGATACTTTAATGAAGAACTACCGCAGTTAATTACTAATATATTCATTCTTTGTTCCTCCTTTTGATATAATTGACTAATACATATTAATATAAATCCTTTAAGAAATCAACAATATAGTTTGTTCTGAGTCAGATTTTATTATATACTATCCTCAGGGTGATTTCATGAAAAACATTGCTATAATAGCAGAATTTAATCCTTTTCATAATGGGCATCAGTATCTAATTGATGAAATTAAAACCAGATACAAGCCAGACAATATTATAGTGGTTATGAGCGGTAATTTTGTTCAAAGAGGCGATCTGGCCATAATTGACAAATGGAGACGAGCAGAGGCTGCCATTCATTGTGGTGCTAATCTTGTTTTGGAGCTACCTGTGCCTTATGCCTTTCAGAACGCACAGGTCTTCGCTGAAGGTGCCTTGGCCATCATCTCCAGACTCAGCATTGACCACATATGCTTTGGCACTGAAAGCGACGATATTGAAGACCTCGTTAAAATTGCTAACCTATTAACCAACGAATCAACCGATTTCAAACTATCTCTACAAACAGCATTGAAACAAGGTGTCAGTTTTCCAAAAGCCCTATCTATGACTCTTGATAATGAAGATTTATCAGAATTGTTATCTCCCAATAATATTCTGGCAATAGAATATATTAAAACCATCAATAAAAAAGAATACAGTATAACAGCTTGCCATATTAAAAGAAAAGGCAGCCCATATAACTCAGAACTTATCATTGATAAGCTCTCCAGCGCAACCGCTATTAGAAAGGCTTTATTTAAAGGATTAAATGATGATGTAAAAAGCAATGTCCCAATTGCTTCACATAAACTTCTATGTGCCTTTTATAATGAAAACAACGGATTTAACACTATGGACCACTTGTTTGATATGCTCAAGTACAAGATTATATCATCAGATCCGTTATCCCTAAGCAATATATATGGTATGGCTGAAGGCCTTGAGAATAGAATTCTAAAAAGCATAGAAGGTGCTGAAAATCTCGAAACATTCATAATGAACATCAAATCAAAACGTTATACCTATCTGAGAATCAGAAGAATATTATTGAATATTCTGCTGAATCTGACCAAAGATACTTATGATTCATTATCGGTAGATGATATTACTTTTGCTAGGGTTTTAGCTACTGACTATAATGGACGGTCTTTTATCAGGGCAAACAGTAACAAACTCAATTTTCTTACCAGAAAATCCGATTTTGATTCCTTAAATGCAACAGCAACAGACATTGCAATAAACAATCTGACAGAGTACTCAACAAAAATCTATTACCTAAAAATCAATTCCCATCTAATAAATAATGAAAATAAAAAAAATCCTTTTGTTAAAAAAGATGGCTGATGCCATCTTTACATTTTGTTCAGCTCTTCTCTGTTTTCCATCAATTGTTTCAGCATGCTTTCTAACCCGTCCTGCGTTTTAGAGAACAATTTATCACAGTACTCTATGGTTTCCTTTTTGACTTCAAAGGCAGTTCTTCTAGCTTTTTCTTCAATTTCTCTGGCATGTTGTTCTGCTAGTTTGGCAAGCTCATGTTCATCAATCAAAAGCTCCTGTCTGTGCATAGCGTCATTGATGATGTTAGATGCCTCGGTTTGGGTCTCTGATAAGATTCTTTGTCTCTCTTCCTTAATCCAGGAAGCCTGTTTTATTTCATCCGGTAATTTGATTCTCATCTCTGTAATAATTTCAAGTACTTCATGTTTATCAATCAATACCTTGCTGGACATGGGAAGCTTTGACGCCTCCTCCACTATATCTTCTATCTTTTCTAACAAACTAATTATTTCCATATTTATACCTCCCTATTTTTATTGATTAATGCTTCTTCTACCACTTTCGGAACCAGCTGATTCAATTGACCATTAAGCCTGGCGATTTCTTTTACTATACTCGAACTGATAAAGGAATAATTTGGTGAAGACAGCATGAACAAAGTCTCAAGATCGCTGTGCAACAAATTGTTCATTGAAGCAACCTTTAATTCGTACTCATAATCAGATACCGCTCTCAGCCCTCGTATAATAACATCTATATTATTATTCCTAGCATATTCTACCAGCATGCCTTCAGCTAAGTCCACAAATACATTATCTAGATTGTAGGTCACCTTTTCTACCAGGTCTTTTCTCTCTTTTGCTGAAAACATATGCTTTTTCGATTTGTTATCAAAAACGACCACTACTACTTCATCGAATTTCTTTGAGCATCTATAAATGATATCCAAATGCCCTTTTGTTATTGGGTCAAAACTTCCCGAATACATAACTCTCATCCAACTATCCCCCGGTAATTATAATTATTTTAGTTCTGCCATAAATCTTTTCTTTTAATGAAATCCCAGTCTTATTAAACTCAGGGTTTTCATCTTTTTCAACTTCCAATATAATTACGCCCCCATCAGTAATCAGTTTATCATCAAAAATTCGATCCATCAATTGCATATTTTTAAAAGCTGCATAAGGAGGGTCAATAAAAATATAATCAAATCTTATATTATCTCTTCGTGCGACAGACAATGCCGCTTCGAAATCAAGATTCATTACAATCGATTGATCTTCAAACCTGCATTTTGCAATGTTCTTTCTAATCAAGTCAATACTGTCTCTGCTATTGTCAACAAAATATACCTTCTTGGCGCCTCTGCTGGCAAACTCCAGCCCTATTCCACCACTACCTGCAAACAGATCCAGTACGACTGCTTCAGGTGTGATCGGCTGCAATATATTAAATATCGATTCCTTGATTTTGTCCGATGTAGGCCTGATGTTATCATTCTTTGGCGAATAAAGCTTAGTGCCTCGAGCTCTTCCTGAAATAATTCTCATAATTGTGTCTCCATCGTTAATTATATAGCAAATAGCATCAATTTAAAATGATTTTTTTATGTTTATAGAATTCACTGATGCTCTTATTCAGAGCAGCAAAATCGTCACCGTTAAGCTTTGGATTCTCACTTATAATCACATCAGCTTCATCTTTAACAATTTCAATCATTTTACCATAATTCAAAGGATTAATAAACTTAAAATCCAACTCGCCATGTTGCTTTGTGCCCAAAAATTCTCCTGGTCCTCTAAGTTTAAGATCCTCATTGGCAATATAAAACCCATCATTAGACAGTGTCAGGGTTTTTAACCTCTTTAGCGTTGTTTCATTATTTGTATCCGAAACTAAAAAACAATAAGATTGGTATTTGCCTCTTCCCACTCTGCCCCTCAGTTGATGGAGCTGTGAAAGTCCAAATCTTTCAGCACTTTCAATTACTATAACTGATGCATTGGATACATCCACACCCACTTCAATCACAGTAGTTGAAACCAGGATGTCGAACTCTCCATCAACAAATTGTCTGAAAATTCTTTCTTTCTCTTCATTTTTTTGACGTCCGTGAACTGCTGCAATTCGACAATCAGTAAGATTGTCGACAAGATGTGCATATACTTTTTCAACTGACTCTATTTCATTCTCACTTTCAAATATTGATGGTGCTACGAAATAAATCTGTCTTCCAGACTTGACTTGTTTTGCAACAAATCCCAGCATCTGATCATATTTTTCTCTTCTCAGTAAAAATGTATCGATTTTCTTCCTGCCAGGGGGTAGCTCTTTTATAGTTGAGATATCCAAATCTCCATAAACTATAAGCGATAAGGTTCTTGGAATCGGTGTGGCGCTCATGACCAGAACATCCGGTTTTTTTCCTTTCCCCGACAGAAGAGCTCTTTGATTTACGCCAAACCTGTGCTGTTCATCAGTTATCACCAAACCAAGATTAAAAAACTTTACACTTTCCTGAATCAACGCATGTGTTCCGATAATGAAGTCGATTTCTCCTGTTTCCAATCTGCTTTTGATATCTTTCTTGATTTTCTCACTCTGACTTCCCAGCAAAAGTTCTGCTCTGAGTCGTGTACTTTTAAAAATCTCTTTACAACTTTCCATATGTTGCCTGGCCAATATTTCTGTGGGCACCATCATCGCTGATTGATAGTGGTTGCTGAATGACAGATATACAGAGAAAAAAGCAGTAACAGTTTTACCGCTTCCCACATCTCCTTGTAAAAGTCTGTTCATTGACCTAACAGAATTCATGTCAGATTTAATATCACTCAAACAGTTATATTGATCACTTGTCAGTTCAAATGGAATAAACCTCAAATACTTCTCTATCTCATTCTCATAATTGAAGCAAATTCCTTTCTCCGCTGTCTTTTGGGCTTTTAGTCCAACTAGTCCCAGTTGAAGGATTAGCAGTTCCTCAAAAGCCAGTGTTATCTTAGCCTTTTGATAATGCTTTTCTGATGGCGGGAAATGCATCCATTTTACCGCGTTCTTTCTATTGATTAACTTGTACTTTTGAATTAAGTAATGAGGAATAATATCTTCTATGCTGTCAGAATGGTTTTCAAAATAGTCGCTGGTTACCTTTTTGAAGAAATTATTGGTTAACCCTTGCGTTAGTTTATATATTGGTGTGTATCCTTTGTTATAGTTTTCTTTGCTTTTATCGATGATTTCTGGATTGACCAGATATTTCTTATTATTAAATTCTTTGACCATGCCAAAAAGTAGAGAAGATTCCAATTTAGCCATTTTGTCATAGATATATGGTTGATTGAACCAAAGCACTTGTATTACACCGGTATCATCAAAACATTCTATTTCTACGATACGCTTCGCTTTTGCATATTTTTTCTTAAGCGTGCTTCTATTCATTTGAACCCGTATCAAGCTTTTTTGATCGATTAATAGCTCACTCACATAGACTATACGACTTCGGTCATCATACCTAAATGGAAAATGACTTAGTAAATCCTCTATTGTATAGATTTCTAGTTTCTTGAGCTTTTCGGCAGTTTTTGCACCTATTCCTGGCAGTTCTGTCAATTTTTTATACATGAGTACCTCAAATCAAAAAGCATTATACTAACAGAATAACTCGTCAAACACAATTATTCGAATCAATATAATGCTAATTATTATTCAACGGAAATAATATAGTAATATAATGGTTGTCCACCATCGATAACTTCCACATCACAGTCTGGATATTTTTCTGCAATCTTATCTGCAACCTCTCTTGCTGATGATTCCTCCACCTCATTACCATGTATGATAGTAATCAGGCTATCATCCTCTTCGACCATCTTGTATACAAGATCAAGAGTCTGCTTAGCAACATCATCTCCATTACAAACGATATTGCTGTCATATAACGCTATGATGTCATCCTTTTTGATTTCAACGTCATTTATAACAGTATCTCTGACTGCAAAAGTCACTTGACCCGTTTTGACATGGATAATAGCTTCATTCATAGCTACGACATTCTCCATAGGATCTGCAGATTCATCATATACCAGAAGCGCTGATATCCCTTGAGGTATTGTTTTGGTAGGGATGACAAATATATTTCTGCTGGATATCTCTTTTGCCTGATTGGCTGCTAGAATGATATTGCTGTTATTAGGGAAAATGAATATATTGTCGCAATAAACTGATTCCACAGCATTCAAGATATCCTCTGTACTGGGATTCATAGTTTGACCACCTGTTATAACGACATCTGCGCCAAGGTCTTCAAATATTTTTTTGATGCCTTCTCCCATACCAATACAAATAAATGTATCTCGTTTGAACTCTCTCTTCAAAGCCTCTTTATGCATTTCTCTGAACTGTTGTCTCATGTTATCAATCTTTATGTTAATCAGTTCACCATGCTTTGCCGCCTTCCCCAAAATATAACCGGGATCATTGGTATGCATGTGCACTTTTATCAAATCATCATTTTTAACGCATACTATAGAGTCGCCCTTGTTTTCAATGACACGCAAAAAATCTTCCTGAGAGACAGTGGCTTGATTGATGATAAACTCTGTGCAGTATGCAAAGATAATGTCCTCTTCTCTTGAAAAATGATTGATTTCATCAGCGGTATCTCTTATTTCAAATCTCTCGATGACAAGATCTTCTATTCTTCCACCTTTAAGATAATGTAACGCTCCCTCAAGCAGGAATACAAATCCCTGACCCCCTGCATCGACTACACCTGCTTGTTTCAACACATCAAGCATTTCTGGGGTTCTTCTTAATGCATCTTTTGCCTGTTCTATGACAATCCCAAGAAATTCAACAAAATCATCAGTCTGCTCACATATCTCCAATGCCTTTTCAGCTGATTCCCGTGCAACTGTTAAAATTGTACCTTCCACAGGTTTCATGACAGCTTTGTATGCAGTATCTGAAGCACATTTTAAAGCATGGGCTAACACATATGTATTAAGCTCCTTTTTATTTTTCAAACCTTCGGAGAATCCTCTCAGAAGCTGAGAAAGTATCACGCCTGAGTTACCTCTTGCGCCAAGCAATGAACCGTTTGCTGCTGCTTTTGCAGCTTTATCCAAGTCAGTAAAGCTTGATTCGAGTATCTCCCTTACAGCTGATTGTATCGTTAAATTCATGTTTGTTCCGGTATCACCATCCGGTACGGGAAAAACATTCAGTGCATCTACAATATTTTTATTTTTTTCAAGATAGGCGGCCATACTAAGAACAAATTCCTTGATAACCACGCTATCATAATCAGTTAACTTCATTTTGTCCTCCTTCTACTGAATTCTAACGCCTTGTACGTGAACATTGACCCCTACCACTTCCAGACCAGTAAACTTTTCCAGATT
>JAHRFV010000059.1 GCA_019084435.1 Dethiosulfatibacter sp. | reverse complement strand
GCCACAATTAACATTATGCTGGCTGCAGTATTTGCTGAAGGAAAAACAGTCATCGAAAATGCAGCTAAAGAACCTCATGTTGTTGATACCGCAAACTTTCTCAATGCCATGGGTGCTTCTATTAGAGGAGCAGGAACAGACGTCATCAGAATCACAGGTGTTGAAGAAATGCACGGCGGTGAGTATAGTGTTATACCAGATCAGATAGAAGCCGGCACATATATGATAGCTGCTGCCGTAACAAAAGGAGATCTGATTATCAACAATATTATTCCAAAACATTTAGAGCCCGTAACCGCTAAACTTAAGGAAATGGGAATGAATATAGAAGAATATGGTGATTCATTGAGAGTTCACTATGAGAAACAACTGGTTCCTGTTAATATTAAAACCCTTCCTTACCCTGGATTCCCAACAGATCTGCAGCAACCCATGACGGTATTGCTAGCTATGACAAGTGGAGATAGTATTGTAATAGAAAGTATTTTTGAAAATCGATTCAAATATATAGATGAGCTTGTTAAAATGGGAGCTAAGATAAAAGTGGAGGGCAGATCAGCTTCCATCAAGGGTGTAGATAAACTGGGAGCGACAGAAGTTAAGGCCACTGATCTTAGAGCAGGTGCGGCTATGGTTGTGGCATGCCTAGCAGCTGAAGGTGTTTCAACGGTCAATGATATCTATCACATAGACAGAGGATATGAGTTTATTGAGAATAAATTTATGAATCTGGGTGCTAAAATACGAAGAGTGGAAGACGAGGAATCCTTAGTCAAAGATATATTAACGTAGTAGTCATATGGAGGATTAACTAATATGAAATTTTGCTCTTTGTTTAGTGGTAGTAGTGGCAATTGCAATTACATCGGAACAGACAACGCCAGTCTTTTGGTGGATGTAGGACTGAGTGGAATAAGAGTTCAGAATGAAATGAAAAAAATCAACATCAATCCTATTGACATTGATGGTATTATTGTTACTCACGAGCATATAGACCATGTACAGGGGGTTGGCGTTTTTTCGAGAAGATTTGATATACCAGTTTATGCCTCGATGAAAACTTGGGAAGCCATGGCCTGTAAGGTTGGTAAAATCAAAGAAGGCAATATAAGATTCTTGGAGGCCGATAAGGAGCTATTAATAAAAGACTTAGCCATCACACCTTTCAATATTTCTCACGATGCAGTGGAACCGTTCGGTTTCAATATAACAAATGGCATCAAGAAAATAAGCTTGTTGACAGATACCGGATGCACTAATGATTATATTAGGAGCAAGATTTTCGGTTTTGACTTGTTGCTGCTTGAGTCTAACCACGATGAGGAGTTGTTGAAAGTGGGTTCTTATCCTTGGGTTTTAAAGAAAAGAATTATGAGCGAAGTAGGACATTTATCAAATGAAACTGCAGCTTTATTTTTATTGAATGTATTAAAGAAAGGTGGCGAACATGTTTTTTTAGGCCATCTTAGCAAAGAAAACAATTTTCCTGAATTAGCACAAAAAACTGTAGAAAACATACTTCTACACAACAATATTAAAATAGGTAGCGACGTGATGATTAATATGACTTTTCGGGACAAATGCACTATGATACAGGAAATCTAGCAAATTCAGATGAAATTAAGATAGCGTTTATAACATATAGCGTAAGGAGGTAGTGTTATGGATAGCGATGATTTAAGAGAAAACACAAATGAAGAATCTAGAGATGACCTAAATGATGAATTAGCCGAAGATTTTGATCAAGAATTTGAAGAAGAACTGATAGAACAGGAATATGAAGAAAAAATCTATATAAAAAACGAAGTCAAAAAAGACAAAAAAAGCCTGAAATATTTTTTCTCAGGTCTGCTAGGTGCATTGCTCGGGATTTTTATAGGAGCAGCGGGCCTGTATTATTACATTGATAACAATAATATACCCTTAATGGACAGTTCAACAGGAAATCCTAGGGAAATCAACATCAATACCACAGATGATATTTATTATGCAGTGGCTGTTGCTGAAAAAGCCATGGACTCTGTTGTTGGAATAGTAACTAGATCAACTAACAGAAATTCCTTTTTCGACTCTCAGTTTTATGAAGGTATGGGATCGGGAGTTATTGTCAGTTCTGACGGATATATATTGACAAATTCACACGTGATTGCAGATGGCACTGTAGAATCCATTATCGTGAAGTTTATTGACGGAACTGAATCACCTGGTGAAGTTCTTTGGAATAATGTAACGCTCGATCTGGCTGTTGTCAAGGTCGATAAAAAGGGATTGCAAGCAGCTGATTTGGGTAATAGTGATGAACTGGTAATTGGAGAGCCGGTAATCGCCATAGGTAATCCTCTAAGCCTTGAGTTGGACAGAACAGTCACCAATGGCATCGTAAGTGGACTGAACCGATCTATAACCCTCGAGAACAATGCTGTGATGAAACCTTTGATACAAACCAATGCATCCATCAATCCTGGAAATAGCGGAGGCCCTTTACTAGATGCTCAGGGTATGGTTATTGGGATTAATACCGCTAAGATTAGCTCAGCGGAAGGACTTGGGTTTTCAATTCCTATCAATGTGGCTAAGGACATCGTCGAAGAGGTCATCAGGGAGGGTACTTTCTCTGATGTTTACATAGGAATTAGAGGTGTGGCAATAGATGTTTATGAGAGACAGCTGGATGTCAAATTGTCTGCAGAGTATGGTGTTGTTGTGATCGAAACATTAACAGATTCACCCGCACAGGAAGCAGCCTTAAACGCCGGAGATGTCATCCAAAAAATAGACGGATTACCCCTCAATGACATGGGGGACCTGCAGAGAGCTTTGTTTAAATACAAGCCTGGTGAAAATGCGACCCTTGAAATTGTCAGGAATGGAGAAATACTGGAAATAGAGATCATTTTCGAAAAGAAACCTTCAGGGTTTTAGATGTTAATGTCGGGAGGAGAATTATGAGTGGTGTACTGGTAGTCTTTTACACTAAGAATAACCATAGTCGACAAATAGCCCATGAGATAGCTACCAAGCTACACGGACGTATTGACGAGATAACCGATAATAATCGATACAGATCAACTATTGGTGGGCTTATTGCTATTTGGGATTCATATTTTGAGAAGACAACAAGTATAAAATATGATTTGAAACCTGAGGATTTTACAGCAACAATCATTGTCTCGCCCGTTTGGGCTGGTAAAGTGCCACCACCAATAAGGACATATTTAAATGAAAACATAGGAAAAATGAAAAACTATGGCTTTATACTGTCAGATAGTAAGGCAGTTAATAAAAAATCAGTCAAACATTTCATTCGACTTATGCCGGAAGCACTTGCAGAATTTTCAACATTGGAACAAGATATTGACCAGGAGATTTTTCAAAAGTATCTGGAAGATTTTGCTGATAGAATTCGAATCATTATAGAAAAGGAAGATTATTATGGATAAAACAATATATGCCTGTGAAGAACATGTTGATATGGCCATAGATGATTATGTCAATGAGGTTACAGAGGCACCTGAGGTATTATTGGAAGAGATCAACCAATGTCAGTACTGTCAACTAAAGGCAGTTTATGTTATTAAAAGACCGGAAGAATTTTGTTGATTTTTTTCTAACACCTTGATAATTGTTTTACATAGTGATATAATATCAAAGCTTATATCCTTGCTCTCAATATGAGAGCCTTAAGTCCAAAAGGAGGTGAATACATTGAAGAAGTACGAAGGAGTTTTTATTTTCATACCTAATTTAGAAGAAGAAGTCAGAAAAGCAGAAATGGACAAATTGAAGTCCATTGTTGAAAGCTACAAAGGCACGGTTGAGAAATTTGAAGAATGGGGCCAAAGAAGATTAGCTTACGAGATTAAGAAAACTAAAGAAGGTTATTACACTCTTATGAATTTTACATCAGAAGCAGACGCTGTTAACGAACTTGATCGAATCTGCAAGATTAATGAGAAAGTACTGAGACACATGATCACAAAAGACGAAAGATAATAGGAGAGTATAATGAATAATGTTGTATTAATAGGAAGACTAGTGAGAGATCCTGAACTTAAATTTATCCCATCAAGCGGCATGGCGGTAACGAATTTTACCTTAGCTGTGGATAAGGATTTGTCGAAAGATAAAAAAGCTGAATTCACTGCCCAAGGAAAACCAACAGCGGATTTTATTCCAGTTGTCGTTTTCGGAAAATTGGCAGAAGTATGCGCAAATTATCTTGCTAAAGGTAGGATGACTAGTGTAATCGGAAGAATTCAAACAGGTTCATATACTACAAATTCAGGAGAAAAAAAATATACAACCGACGTGTTGGCTAGTAAAGTTGAATTTATCGAATGGGGAGACAAAAATACATCAGGAAATAAGATCCAATCAAAGCAATATGATGGTGGAGACAGTTTCCCAGACTTTTCAGATGATGATATTTTCCAACCTGCTGACGATGACGATATTCCATTTTAAAGGAGGTTCAAAAGATGTCTGCATTTAATAACAAAAGAAGACGACCACGTAAAAAAGTGTGTAATTTCTGTAAAGATAAAGCTGATTATATTGATTATAAAGATATAAACAAATTAAGAAAATATACCACTGAAAGAGGTAAGATATTACCTAAAAGAATTACTGGAACATGTGCAAAGCATCAAAGAATGGTTACTTCAGCTATTAAACGAGCAAGAAGTATCGCACTTCTTCCATATTCAATAGACTAAACACCAAAGCCGCAGTTATTGCGGCTTTAGTTTATCTTTAAAACGGGGAACATACATAATGAAGAATGAAACAAAAATGACCTTATTGATGTTGATGGCGACTGTGTTCTGGGCAGGTGCTTTTATAACCGGAAAAATGGGAGTTTACGCATTAAGCCCACTCGTTCTCACATTTCTGAGAATGTTTTTTGCAGCTATTATTATATTTCCAATAATGGTGTTTACAAAAAAAGACAATTGGCGCATTGAAGTATCAAGTGTCAAGTATGCTGTTTTGACAGCAGTTGTCGGAATGATTGGGTATCATATGTTTTTTTTCTATGCTTTAAGATACACGGATGCATCCAAGGCTTCCATGATTAACGCTATTAATCCGTTGCTAACAGCATTGCTGGCTGTGATTTTTCTTGGAGAAAGACTGACATCAAGAAAAATATTTTTCATACTGACAGCTTTTGCAGGCGTTGTATTAACACTATCCAACTGGAACCTTCAAAGAATTATAAGTTTTGATTTAAATTTGGGTGATTTGTTAATGCTATGCGGTGCTATGATGTGGGCAACCTACGGTATTATAGTCAAGCGAATCATGCCTTTTTTCACACCTTTAAAGCTCACAACATATACTTTTATGTTTTCTGCTATTATGTTATTTCCATTTACAGCCAAAGAGCTGATATCCCTTGATTATGTTCAAATAGGATGGATGCCGTTTTTAGCGGTTCTCTATATGGCGATATTTCCATCGGTCATAGGCTATACAATACAACAGATGGCCATAAAGGAGCTCGGTGCTGGAAAAACGGCGTTGTTTATAAATCTCGTTCCCGTCATCTCAACAATATTTGCAATAATTTTTCTTGGAGAGAAGCTTTTCAAGCTCAATGTTGTAAGCGGTGCAATCATTATTGTATCGGTCATTTTGTTTAGAAAACAGAAGGTTTAATGAAAGATAAAACCTATTTCTTATGATAGGAAAACGTTAATATATTAACAAATAAATGTGATTATTTAGGCTTTATACTAATGTATTTTAAAAATACATTGATTTAGAGCCTTTTTTAATGCTATAATAAGTTAATTAATTAACAATATAGTCTAATATATTTGGGCTGAAATATTATTATTAAAAAAGGAGTTGGATTAAATGAAGGATATTTATGTATGTGTAGGAAGCGCATGTCATCTAAAAGGATCTTATGATGTGATTGAAGCTATTAAAGATTGGATAGATGAGAATGATCTCAAGTTGGAAGTAACTGTAAAAGCTTCGTTTTGCCTGGGGCAGTGCACAAGCGCAGTATCAGTTAAAATAGACGACAAAATCTATTCAGCTTTATCTAAAGATGTACCCGAATTATTGAATAAAGCGATTTGCTGGAGCTAGTCATGAAAATTCTAGATTTTTATCCCGCTAATTGTAAGAACTGCTATAAATGTGTTAGGAACTGCCCCGTAAAAGCAGTCAAGATAGTCAATGACCAGGCTGAAATAATGGAAGAAAAATGCATAGCCTGTGGCAAATGTTTTTTGGTTTGTCCTCAAAATGCAAGAAATATACATAGTGATCTGGCAGAAGTCAGAACTGCGCTTAAAAAGAGAAAGGTTGTTGTCAGCATAGCACCATCCTATGCAGGTATTTATACCGAGCCTGAGAGATTGGTTGGTGCATTGTATGGTATTGGAGTTGAGTTTGTTGAAGAGACAGCAGTTGCGGCGGAGATGGTTACTGATTTGTACAACAGGCTTATTGAGACGTCTGAATGCAAAAACCATATCACATCTTGCTGTCCTTCAGTGAACATGATGATTCGAAAGTTTTATCCCGAACTGACAGAATATCTTATGGCCATAGATTCCCCAATGATTTTGCACAGCAAGATGCTAAGGAGAAAATATGGCAAAGATGCGTTCATCGTCTTTCTTGGACCTTGCATTTCAAAAAAATGCGAGGCGACTGGATACCAGAAAAGAAAGACACTTGATGCTGTTATATCCTTTGAGGAACTAGATTATTTATTTAGAGAATTGAATATCGATATAAATAACTACGAACCTAGGCAACCTGAGAGCAGAGCTGGTCGATTGGGATCCAAGTATCCGGGAGAAGGGGGTATTTTGCCTGGCATCAAGGAAGCGGCTTACAAGAAAGGATTGACACCTATCAAGGTCAACGGAGCCTTAGATTGCAAGGAGCTGTTTGACTCTTTGGTTGAAAATGAGATAGAAGGGATATGCGTCGAGGCAAATATTTGTTCTGGAGGATGCCTTGGAGGACCTGCGATTCCTAAAAATTCTGGCAGTATCTTCAAAAAGAAAATAAGAACAAATCACATGCTATCGCAGATTGACGCTGAAAGAAGATTTGTGCCTTTAGGATATGATTACAAGAGCTTGAATCCTTGGAACAGAGTATTTAGTGACAGATGGTATGAACAACCAACACACACAGAGGCGAGCATAAACGAAGTTTTGCAGAAAATGGGAAAAATAAACAAGGAAGATGAGTTAAATTGTGGTGCATGTGGCTATGACACTTGCAGAGAAAAATCCAAGGCTGTCCTTGAAGGAATTTCACATCTAGAAATGTGCATTCCTCATATGCGTATGAAAGCTGAGCGGCTTTCTAATATCATCTTTGAAGTGTCTCCCAATATTCTCATTCTGTTGGATGAAGAAATGAAAGTGGTTGATATCAATCCACAAGGTGAAAAAACATTTCACACAACTTTGACCCAGATTAAAGGAAAAGATATTGGCATGATTATGACATCTGAAGACTTCGAACAAGTAATCAGCAAAAAAGAAAATATTTTAGGCAAGAAGATTAATATTCCGCATTACAATCTAAAGCTAAAAGAGTATCTGATATATATCGAAGAGCACAAGCTGGTGTTTGGACTTTTTTCAAACTTGACAGACGAAGAACGTAGAAACAATGAACTATCAGAATTGAAATTCAATACGCTAAACACAGTCAACAGTGTAATTGACAGACAGATGAGGGTTGCTCAGGAAATAGCCGGTCTTCTAGGCGAAACCACTGCTGAGGCAAAAATAGCGCTATTGAATTTGAAAAGGGTTGTTGAAAGTGAAGAAGGTGAAGTCAAATGACACTCCATCTTGACATCAATCATAAATTTTTGAATAAATTTGGCGAAGAGTTGTGCGGAGATCATGTTGAAATAGTCAACAATGGAAATGAAACAATTCTGGTAATGTCTGATGGTCTGGGTAGTGGTGTTAAAGCGAATATATTGTCAACCCTGACATCAAAGATAGCTTCAACTATGCTGAAGAATGGCGCCTCTCTAAGAGATACAGTTGAGACGATATTGAACACGTTACCTGAGTGTCAAGTCAGAAGGCTTGCATACGCCACTTTTACCATCATGAAAATTGACAAGGATATGAATCTATATCTGGCTGAATGTGACAACCCGCCAGCGTTTTTTTACCGTCATGGTAGGAACATTCCTTTGGATAAAAAAGAGATTGAGATTTCCGGCAAAAAAATATTGGAGAGTCATATCAAAATGGAAGAAGGAGACACTATTACTATCGTTAGTGACGGAGCGATCCATGCGGGAGTTGGTGAAATGCTAAATCTTGGCTGGGCATGGAAGGAGATTAATAGCTATCTTAAAAATCTCAACCTGGTGAATAGTGCCTCAAGCATAGTTAATGGAAATTTTTTGGGTGTATGCAGCAATTTATATAATAATAAACCAGGAGATGACACAACAATCCTCACAGTAAAGGTTAAAAAGCCTCATATTGTTGATGTGTTTACAGGACCTCCCCTTGAAAGAAATCTGGACAAGGTATTTGCAGAAAAAATGATCCACGGCAACAGCTTCAGAAGAATTCTCTGCGGTGGAACAACGGCTATTATTGCATCCAGAGAGTTAAAAAGAGACTTGGAGGTGGATAAGGAAACTATTTCTGAAAATCTGCCACCAATCGCCTATATGGATGGATTTGATCTGGTAACAGAAGGTGTCTTGACTATGGGGAAAGCGCTAGAGAAAATCAAGTATATCAACAAGGATTCCTTTGATGAACAGAGCATCCAATATGAATATAACGGAGCAGATTTATTGACCAAAATGCTGGTGGAGAATAGCACACATATAAATTTTCATGTTGGGAAGGCAGTGAATCCAGCACATCAGAATCCAGATTTCCCCATTAACTACAACATTAAGTTCAAGATACTCGATGCTATGTTTGAAGAGCTTAAAAAATGTGGCAAAAGCGTATCGGTCTATTATTATTAAAGAGGTAAAATGATGAAAAAATTTGAAAACCATGTTCAGGAAATCAAATATAAGGTTCAAAAAGAGCTGATAAAGGCTGAGTTAAATGACAACCTAATTAATGAACTGCTTTTGATTCCAAAAAGAATAATACCGGGTCCAATAGCTAACACAAGATGCTGTATCTATAAGGAAAGAGCTATCATAAACGAAAGAATCAAAAATATGCTTTACCAGTATGGTGATGAGATAATTGACGTGATAGACATAGCTTGTGATGAATGTCCCATTGACAGATTTTCAGTCACCGAGGCCTGCAGAGGTTGCTTAGCTCACCATTGTATTGAGGCCTGTCCGGTGGATGCTATCGATATTATCAATAAAAGGGCAGTAATTAACCAAAAAAAATGTATCGAATGCGGAAGATGCAGTAAGGTCTGTCAGTTTAATGCAATCTCTGATGTACGGAGACCCTGCATAAAATCATGCAAAATAGGTGCCATAGATATTGACAAGGAAACCAAGAAAGCCATTATTGATAGAGATAAATGCATCAGCTGCGGAGAGTGTGTATACAAATGTCCATTTGGAGCCATATCAGACAAATCACAGATGCTACCTCTGGTAAGGCTGCTAAGAAATAACAATAAGAATTGTCATCTGTATGCTGTCGTCGCACCTTCAATCGCAGTCCAATATGACAATGTCACTATAGAACAAATCAATCATGCTCTAAAAAAGATAGGATTCCATATGGTTGTAGAAGCAGCACTAGGAGCTGATATAGCGGCTGTTACAGAAGCGGGTCTGCTTGAGGAAGAACTAAAGCATAAAGCATTTGTTACAACATCCTGCTGTCCAGCATTTGTCTCTCTGATTGAAAAGAAATATCCAGAGTTCATTGAAAACATATCATCAACCGCTTCACCCATGATCATTACAAGTAGACTCATTAAGGAGAAAGACAGTAAAGCGAAAGTTGTGTTTATAGGCCCTTGTACAGCAAAAAAAGAGGAAGCTGCTAAAGAAAATTATCGTTCAATTATCGACTACACCATTAGTTTTGAAGAAATGAGAGCATTGATAGATGCCTATGAAATCGATATTGAGAATATTGATGAAGAGCCAATACCTAATGCCTCATATTTTGGAAGATTGTTTGCCCGCTCCGGTGGTGTTAGTGGCGCAATGGAAAAAGCTATAGAACAATACAACATACAGGTTGAGTTAAAACCGGTGGTATGCTCCGGTATTGCCGAGTGCGAAAAGGCTTTAAAAATGGCAAAGGCTGGAAAGCTAAACGGCAACTTCATAGAAGGAATGGCATGTGAAGGAGGCTGTATTAACGGCCCCCTGTCAATGAGCCACAAAACTAAGAGCAGGAACGATATTGAGAATTATGGCAAAAAATCAGATAAGCATACTCTTTGTCAAACTACGTTTATGCCGGATTCCTCAAAGGTTATCATGTCCCGATTCATCAAAACAGCAGACTCAACGATATGAAAAGCTAATGCAGCTCCACTGCCTTCTCCCAATCGCATATCCATATAAAGCATAGGTTTTATGCCCAGGTATTCACTAGCGGTCTTAGATCCCTTTTCCAACGAATAATGGGATGAGATGATATAGTCCTTGCATAATGGCGAAAGCTGGCATGCAAGGATAGCTGATATGGTAGAGATATATCCATCAATCACACAGGGGACCTTGTTGGCTGCACAGGCAAGAATAATACCCGTCATGCCTGCTATATCAAGTCCACCTATCTTAGCGAGGCAATCAATAGGATCCCTTTTATCAGGATTATTGACACTGATAGCTTGTCTGATGACACTTATCTTCATATCAAGCTTATCCAGTGGCAGATTGGCACCTACGCCTGTTATGCTTTGTGGATCCATGCCAGTTACAACAGACAATAGAGCGGTGCTTGATGTCGTGTTGCCTATACCCATCTCACCAGTACCAATCAATCTTCTGCCCTTTTTTATCTCTTTCTCAGTGATTTCTATACCGGTCTCGATGGCTTTTACAGCCTCATCATAAGACATGGCAGGGCCTTTTGCAATGTTTCCTGTACCATATCTGATTTTTCGACTTATGACTCGATCATGCTCGATATCAGACATGACACCGATGTCTACCACTACTAGATCTGCTCCGGACAATCTTGCCAAGGGTCCCAATCCACTGACACCATTGGCGATGTTGATTGTTTGAATTTTTGTTACCATCTGAGGTGCTGCGGTAACTCCCTCTTCGCACACACCATTATCAGACGCCATAACAATAATTGCCTTATTGCTTAAATCAGGGAAAAGCTCACCGGTTATACCGGAAACCTGGACTGCAAGGTCTTCAAGGCGACCAAGGCTACCAACAGGTTTGACAAGATTATCAATTCTAGTTCTACTCCTGTTCATCGATTCTCGGTCCAAATCAGTGATTCTAGATAAAGTATTGTTTAATAGTTCCATGATAATTCCTCCTATATATTAAAAAGTCCACACCTATACAAGTGTGGACTTTCCATTATCCAAACGATGTCTTTTCTGCTTAGGAAAAGATTGATTAATTTCAGGCAGGTCTCCTGACTTTGACATGGCATGCTTTTTGCCTTCCCTCCGACGGAAGTGGCTGAATAAAAAGCACTATTCATTACAGTGGCGGGCCCGTTCCGGACTTGAACCGGATTCCCTATTCTCCTTGTAAAGGCACCTGAAACTCTTTTATTCAATTAATCCGATGACTAACAGTACTAATACTCTCACTTCCAAAAGTGGGAGATAAGAACTATAGAAACCTGTTGAAGACTATTATAATAAAAATGGAATTTGGTGTCAATGCAGACAATTCATTGGTAAATTATTCATACTTGCCGATTAACGGGACAAACCTTACATAGCCTTTGTTGATTGTATTGACTTCGCCCTTGTCATCTTTAGTGACAAGCAACAGCTCTTGAAAATTCGGTCCACCTACAGGGATAACCATTCTGCCATTTACAGCCAGTTGATCAGTTAGAGAGGATGGTATAAATCTAGCAGCAGCAGTCACGATAATTCGATCGAATGGTGCAAACTCTGGCCACCCCAAGGTACCGTCATCCATCTTGAAGTGAACATTTTTATAGCCCATACTTTCCAATCTTGTCTCAGCTTTAATATAAAGTTGGGGGATTCTTTCTATTGTAAAGACCTCTTTGGAAAACTCGGAAAGCAAAGCGGTTTGGTAGCCACTACCTGTACCAATTTCTAAGGTTTTCATGCTTCTATCAGGTATCAAAAGCTGAGTCATTTCAAGTACGAGTGATGGTTGAGAAATAGTTTGACCATAACCAATTGGAAAAGGACTGTCTATAGTTGCCATTTCTTTGTTTTTATCCATAAACAAGCTTCTGTCAAGGGTGTTGAAATAATTCTTGATTTCCTGATTCATAGTCATAACAAAACACTCCTTATATTTTGATTTCCCACAATTTTAACACTTCATACCGTCGACTATAAAAGCTGTTGATTAGAAATGATGATCTTTCATTAATAAAATCGAGCATACAGGTATATTCGAATTCATTCTTTAAGTCTTTAGAGCAACTTACCAGCATATTTTCAAGCACAGTAAGATCCTGAATCTCTCCAAGGTAATCCTGAAGCTCCTTGAGATCATTTAAAGATGATTTATATGAATTATCAAAAATATTGAGGATTTCCAAGGTATATCGGAAGCCTTTCAATGAAATTCTGACTGAATGGAATGTTTCTAAATTGCTTAATTCCAGTTTTTCTATCTTTTCTATGGTTTCGAGAAAAACACCATCCAGGGTATCGAAAAGAACCTTCGGTAAAGAAACATCAGACGCTATTTTTAGTGAAATTTGAGTCATATTATCCTTTACTTTTAGATAATCAGAAAATTTGATTTTCTTCAAATCATTCGTCAGTGTCTCTTCAATAATGATAGTTTCACTTGCCAACCACTCCAAGTATGATTTGACATCGCACAATGAAGCAATCTTGTCTCTGATGTACTTTTCTGACACATGGATATCTCTTGTCGCACCGAAACGTTTTTGCAGTTTTTTCAAAGATTTCTTATCTGCTGCCAACACTTTCTTTGTATTGGGATGAAGAGAAGTCAGCACATCAATCAGTGCCATGAGCCGGCGCAATGAGACTCGACTATCATGGACAGAAGACATATTGATATCTTCTTTGCTCTGGTTGAAATTTTCAGTCAGAACATCGAATAAATCTTCGGTATATCTAGTAATGATCTCTATTTGATCAGGAATTAGCATTTAATCCATCCTTTCTTACTTATATTATTATTGTAACATAAACATCACCAATGTAAAGATTTAGCAGTATCAGGCTTATATTGGAAGCATAAATATATTTCTTCAAATTTGTCAATTAAGACCGTGTCATGACCCATACTTTACGCATAAAGAATTTAGAGTATAATAGGATTAATGATTCCTATATCTTGGGAGGTATGAAATGAGTTCAATATGGATCAAATTAACAGAAGGTTTAAGTAGGGCTGATCACCAGCTCATCAATACACTTGAGAAAACTTGCCTGGCACACGATCAAGTGAGTTTGAAACTTGAACTGGATTATAAACTTGGCTTGCAAGAAAGTTCGAAGTTCAAACAACAATCCATAAGCATCGAACAATTCAATGAGTTCATGTGTTTTGAAGGCGATTTGCTGATTGGGTATATTGGAATCTGTTCATTTGGAGGCTTAAAAGCCGAAATTGAAATCAATGGCATGGTTCATCCCGAGTATAGAAGACGTGGCATCTTTAGCACACTCTATGATCTTTTACTATGTGAATACAAGAAGAGAAATATACCAAAACTGTTGCTTTTAAGCGATCGATTATCAAAAGGAGGTCAGGCTTTTATAGAGAATAAAGGCGCACGCTATAAGCATTCGGAATATGAAATGTTTCTGGATTACGATACCTATTCTAGAGTAGCTCATAAACACTGTAAAATCAATTTGAGGAAAGCAACTAATGCTGATGCTGAAGAAATTGAGAGACAAAACATAATCTATTTTAGAGATGTATTTTCAGAAAATGCGCCAGCTGGAGAAAATCAAGAAAACCCAATTGACGCCTGCAACTCGCTTTTTTTGCCTGAAGAAGAGGAGAAAAGAGGGATAACCATTTTTATGGCAGAATTCGAGGGTAAAATCATTGGGAAAGTTACCTTACAGCTTCTTGCTGGATTAGGGGGGATTTTCGGTCTTGGCATACTACCTGAGTATCGTGGGAAAGGTCATGGTAGGGAACTCTTGACGCTTGCAATTGAGATGTTTAAAAATTTAGAGGTTGCTGACGTTATGCTTCAAGTTGAAGCCAATAATGAAAATGCTTTATCACTTTATAAATCTCTAGGATTTAAGGCAACGTCGACAATGGACTATTATGTAGTCTCATAAAATGATGCTTATGCTAAGGGTATTACTTATAAAATTTTGTAAACAGTGTAGAAAAGGTAGTCTTTATATAAATATTACTAAAAAAACAGTAGATATTTTTTAAAATTCGTTTTATAATAATTTTGCATTAATATTTTGATGAAGGAGTGAAATTCTTGAAAAGTATCTACGAATCTAATTTCAAAGATTGGAGAAAACTAATTAGATCTTTGGATAAGCACAATGAGGTCGACTTTGAAACATTTAAAGATTGCATCTTCGATTGTTTTGATGATGTGGACGAGATGATGGTTGATGATTTATGCGAATTCTTTGCCAACGACCTGGGAGCATACTCAGATACAGAGCTAAGGGATTTGAGCGAGGATGAGATTGAATCAGTAATAGAATACTTAAAAGGATAAAACCTGCATCAGCAGGTTTCATTTTATTTTTGAAGCTAAGCAACTATATATCAGTATCCTTTTCTGAAGGAGTAGATATTATTCAATGATTTATCCTTTACGAAATTATCCAAATTGTTTTTTACAATTGTATAGGCTTTGGCCATATAATCCACAACAGGCCCGCATATGTGGGGTGTTATAATTATATTGTCCAGTTCCCAGAGAGGATCATTTTCAGGTAGTGGCTCTGTCTCGAAGACATCAGAGATACATAATCTAAATTGTCTGTCCTTAAGAGCCTGTGTTAAATGTTCTTGGTTAACTGTTTTCCCCCTGCCCATATTGATAAAAACGGCATCCTTATCCATTAGATTGAAAAATCTCTCATCGATAATCTTTTCAGTTTCTTGTGTATGGGGGAGCAGTGCTATTATATAATCACAGTTTTGGGCGATAAAATCCATACCACTCATATCAAAAACCTTTTTCACACCTTCTATCTCGGTTGGTGTGTGTTTTATTCCATACACTTCCATTCCGAGAATAGTTGCCATCTCAGCGATTCCTTGACCTATGGAGCCAAGACCGATTATCCCGAGTTTTTTTCCATGAATTTCGTTTTGTGGTATATGACTATCCCAGTGAGTTTTCTGTTGATTGAGAATCATCGTATCGAGTCTTCTTGCAGCCATAATCATCATAGCAATTGCGTATTCAGTCATGTGTATTTTATGGATACCCCTGCCGGTTGTAAGTGTGATGTTACGTTGCTCAATATATTCCAACGGATAAGCATCTACTCCAGCGGTCAAAGACTGAATCCATTTCAGTTGCTTACCTGCCTCAATCTGATCTTGCTTTAGAGCCATTGAAACAACACCGTCAGCGTCCACTATCTCTTTTAATATCTGTTCTTTTGTTTCGGGAAAAACAATATCAATATCTATAAAATCGTTTCTAAGTTTCAATAGATGTTCATTTGGGAAAGGAAATGTTGTTACTACGATTTTCATTTTTAACGCCTCCCATTATATATAATTGATACCTGTTGATATTAAAAATCACTCCAAATAATGAAGTGATTTATTAATCATTTACTCTTCGTCTTCATCGCTACCAATCAACACTGGTTCAGCTTCTTCGTCTTCTTCTTCCTCTTCAACATCCTCTTCTTCTACTCTGGATTGTGATAGAGAAACGATGACTGCTTCTGCGTCTTCAAGCACAGTGATTCCTTCAGCGAAACTAATATCTGAAACATGTATAGCATGTCCGATTTTCAGACCTTCAACATCAACTTCGATATTTCTAGGAATGATATTGGCAGCACACTCGATTTCAATTTCGTCCAATTGTCTGACTAATGCACTATCTGCTGGCAACATGTCAGCATTTAAGAGATGAATTGGCACTGAAACCTGTACCTTCTGGTCCTTGCTGATCTGATACAAGTCAAGATGTATCACTGATCCCTGAATTGGATCCTTTTGAACTTCCTTAATCATTGCATCCATTTCTTTTCCATTTAAACTAAGTTCAAGTATCGCATTTTCTCCATGGTATCTTATTACTTTATCGATGTCTTTTCTTGCTACTGATATGTTTTCTGGGGTTTTTCCTTTTCCATATATAACACCAGGTACAAAATCTTCTTTTCTAAGTCTTCTTGAAACACTTGTACCTGTTATATCTCTAGGAATGCAGCTTATTTTCATATATATACCTCCTTATTTTTAGACGCAACATCTGGAATATTATATCACGTTTTTTACTAAGATTCAAATTACAAATGAAATGCTCCATTTCATGTCAGCGACATGAGCAATTGTCTGATAAACAGAACAGTATTTTGCAGCCATTTCTCCTGCTTTTATTATGCCATTTTGTGACTTGGCTCCGTGTATTTTTATGTCCAGGTTGACCCATTTCAGTGTGGTGGGTATTTCTTCCCGCTTTTCACCCGTCACAATGATTTCAGCCTTGTCAAAGCTTATTCTTTTTTTGACTGTGACATCCAGAAAGGTCGAATAGTAACAGGATGCCAAAGCACCTAAAAGCATATCATAAGGCGCTAGGGATCCTTTTTCAGTGCCTATATCGACTGTATGGTTTTCAGCTGTCAGTTGTCCCTTAAACTCTTGTTGGAACCTCAGCTCCACTCTTTGTAATGTCATAAACTACCTCTCTATTATTTAATATTCAATTAACTCATATCGGGTTGTGCCTAAACCGATTTTCTCTGCATGTGCCAGACTTTTTCTGCCTTTTTCAAACAGCTTCTGGGCTGAATTCTTTTGAAGCATGTCGAGACATGCGCAGTCCAGGGCTACAGGATCCTTGCTGGCTAATACACCTATATTATCTGCAATCAACTCCATGTGCTGTCCCATGCAGTCACAGTCGGCAGTAATGTTCTGCAGGAATGAGATATAGATGATATCCTTATCTCTAGATGCTCCGTAAGCATACTCAGCCAGTTTTTCCAGGAAATTAGATCCACCCCAATCATTTCTGATTGCAGCTTCTGGGCACACAGCAATACAACCTGCACACCCGACACATTTCTCATTGTCGATTACTGCAACCTCATCTATATGGATAGCGTCAAAATCACACTTTTCCATACATAACCCACACGCGATGCATTTTTTCGCACTGACAATTGGGGATATGCCTGAATGCTGTGCAAACTTTCCACCCCTTGCAGCGAATCCCATAGCCAGTTGCTTTAATGCGCCACCAAATCCAGCTGCATTATGACCTTTGAAATGACTCATCACGATGTATTGTTTATAGTCTTGGTAAGCCTTGCCAATCTTGCATTTGTCGATATAATCCTTGTTGATTTCTATTTCGTTATAATCAGTCCCAATCTCTCCATCGGCGAAGATGATAGGAATTTGATTGAAACCGTGCTCTAGTGCAAGCTTGAGATGGCTTTCAGCTGTTGTTCTGGCACCTCTGTAAAGCACATTGGTCTCAATATAAGTGGGTGAAACATTTTTTGACTTCAAATATTCAATGACTGCATCATAGCACTCTGGTGGCATATAGGTATTATTGCCCTTTTCACCGAAATGAACTTTAATTGGAAGCTTCTCTGCGAACTGATGATCGGTTTCGGCTTCTATAGTTTTCAGCAGCACAAGAGCAGATTTGCCCAGTTCATTGTAATTTGCATTCTTTTGCTCGATAAAATATACTTTGCTCATTTATTCACGCTCCTTGGATGTTATAGTACTATAATAAATCAAAAGGGTAATCAATTGCAAGGGTCAAGGATTAATAGTAAAAATTAGATGGGATATATGCTATAATTGTCTTATCAAACCAGGAGGAATTATTTATGAAGAAGCTTCAGACACTTAAAATCGTAAATACTGTTTTAGCTATTGCCTTTCTGACTTTAGGAACCACAGCCCTACTCCATGATTACATACCCTATAGCACTTATAGAAGGATACATCCTCTGGCCGGATACACCTTTTCAGCTCTGGTGGTGATACATGTCATCCTGAATTATGGCTGGATCAAGAAAAACATTCTTAAAAAATGACGGAAAAAGATAAGACCAGGGCTGTTAATTATGGGCTTAGACTATTGAATGCCAGACAGAAAACAGAAAAAGAAATTACTGACAAGCTGAAAGATAAAAACTATCCGGATGATATTATCTATTACGTTCTGAGCTATTTGAAAAGCTATGGGTATCTGGATGATAAAAAATATGTAGAGTTGTACCTTAAAGAGAAAATCAATATAAACCGATTCGGAAGAATGAAGCTTAAGAATAAGCTTATACAAAAGGGTATTTCATCAGAGTTGATCGAGGAAGGGCTTGAAGGGATAGACGAAGAGATGATGATTGAAAATGCGGTCTATCTGGCAAACAAGAAAATCAATAGCCTAAGCGGTCAGGAATCCATGGTCATCAGACAAAAGGTGTATAGGCATTTGGCGAGTAAAGGTTACAGCTATGCAACAATTGCCAAGGCTTTAAACCTATTACCGCTTTAAGACTTGAAAATATTCTGATTAAAGGGATACTCCCTGTTCTTGAATGAAATGATGGTGGAGTTGATTTCTGCTCCGAGCATCAACACTACGCTCATAAAATATAACCACATCATCAGAGTGATGATGGATGCAAGTCCTCCATAAACTGCCGAGTAATTGGTGAAAGTTCGAACAAAAAAACCAAAGCTTCTTGATAAGGCAAACCATCCGACGATGGAAAACAAGGCACCGAACAGGGTGTCTTTGTATTTTAAATTACCGGAAGGTAAAACCTTGTGCATGGACAATATGAAGAAGACAAAAACTGCTATGTTTAGCAGAAGACGGATAGAATAGAACAAATCAACGAAAAAAGGAGATACTGGAATAAAATTGTCAATGAAGTTAAAAAACCCATTACCGATGGAGGGCAACGCCAGCGTGACTATGATTGAAATGACGAGTATAAGCGTGTAAAAAACAGCTGTCAATTTAAGCCTAATAAAATTACGTGTCTCATCAAAGCCATAGGCGATATTGAATGCTATCATCAACGCATTTACTCCCCTTGAGGATGACCATAGGGCAGCCAGACCTGACACGGATATAAGGCTTATGCTGTCATTCAATAAATAATTATTGATCATATTGATAATAGCAGATCTTGATTCAGTTGGCAGATTGTAAATGAAACTATCTATATCCAGATTTAACCTTGAAGTCAGTAAAAGTAGAAACATGGTGAATGGAAAAATCGAAAGAAACAGAAAGAAAGCCATCTGAGCGCTGAAGGCTGTGATATGGTGGTTTTTGAATCGATTGGATATTTCTATAAGCTGTGACGTATTAATCTCTTTCATGGGTTTCTCCATCAACTACTAAATCTTATTTCTTGTTTTTCTCACCCAGTTTCAGGTTTGCCAAAGCGGCAAAAGGGTTATCTTCCTCAATAGCTTCTTTTTCTATTTTTTGCAGATTTTGCTGGTAATTCTGAAGGTCTCGTTTACCGCCTTTGCTGTTCATTTCCTTTTTTCTTTTCTCGAAAGCAGTAAGCTTTTCCCTATAACTGCAATTTTTGCAAATAAAGGTCTTATCATCATCGTTTCCGATTAACTCAAGTTTTTTATGGCAATTTGGACATCTCGCATTGGTAGTTCTTGATAGCTGAATCCGGTGACCACACTCTCTGTCCTGACAAACCAGACTCTTCCCGAATTTGTTTTTGACCTCTAACATAATTTTACCACAATCTGGACATTTGGTTGTTGAAAGATTATCATGTCTGAACTTCTCTTCACTGCCTTTTATTTCCTTGATGATTTTTTCTGTATAGGCCTTCATTTCTTTGATGAAGCTATCCTTCTTCAGTTTGCCCTCTGCAATTTGATTTAGTTTGCTCTCCCATTCAGCTGTAAGCAGTGGTGACTTCAATTCTTCAGGGACAAGATTCAGTAGCTGTTTTCCCTTGCCGGTGACCAATATGTTACTACCTCTTAGTTCTAGAAGCTGAGTGTTGAAGAGCTTATCAATGATTTCTGCTCTTGTGGCCACTGTTCCCAAGCCGCCGGTTTTACCCAGAATTTCCTTGAGCTTTTTTTCGCCTGCAGGCATATAATTCACTGGGTTTTCCATTGCACTCAATAGAGTCCCCTCGTTAAAGTAAGCGGGCGGTTTTGTGTCCCCTGAGGTTTTGACAATCCGATTGATATTAAGTCTGCTGTTTGCTTTAATATCAGGTAGAATCGTATCTGAAAGCTCTTTTTTGTCTGTTTGTTTCCAGCCCATATTGATGATACGTACACCTTTTGTTGTGAAGAGCTCTCCATTTATTGATATGGTTATCGTCTTTTCCTCGTATTCAAAGGGTGGCATCAGTACAGACAGGAATCTCTTCACCACAAGCTCGTATATGTTTCTCTCATCGAACTCCAGAGAGTTGATATAAGGCGATTCTTCGGTTGGTATGATGGCGTGGTGGTCAGACACCTTAGAGTTGTCTACAACCCGTTTAGAGGCCTTTACAGGGCTTTTCAGCAAGCCAAAAGCAATCGACTTGTAGGGATCGATGCCGATAGCGCCTAAGCGTTCAGGAATTGTCGGCACAATATCGTCAGTCAGATATCTGGAGTCAGTCCGCGGGTAAGTCAGTGCTTTATGCTTTTCATATAGAGTTTGCATGATTGAAAGGGTCTTTTTTGCCGAATAATTGAATATTTTGAAAGCGTCCCTTTGCAGCTCAGTGAGATCATAAAGTGGCGGAGAGTAGCTCAGCCTGTTTTTTGATTCGACAGAAACCACTGTTGCGCTGTGGCCGGTGACTTTTGCAAGTATCTGATCGATATAACCCAGTTCAAAAGTCTTATTTCCTTTGGTTTTCTGATCCTGCCAAACAAAGGAT
>JAHRFV010000053.1 GCA_019084435.1 Dethiosulfatibacter sp. | reverse complement strand
GTTGAGGGATTCAGTGACACGCCTGCCATTATTCCTTTTGATTTGATATATTGATATGGTACTTTTGATGTCCGTAAATCCAGGTTTCGGAGGACAGTCCTTCATACAGAACACTAAAAGAAAAATAGCAGAATTGGTTGAACTGAAGCTAGCTCGAAATCCAAACCTACTTATTGAAGTTGATGGTGGCATAAAAGAATCTAATATAAAAGAGATAACCGATCTTGGAGTTGACATAATTGTTGCTGGGTCAGAAATTTTCAAGGCTGAGTTTCCAGAAAAAAAACTCCAGCAAATGAAGAGGTTAATCAATGAGTAACAAATGCTTAATCATCACAGGGGGAGATGTAATTAGGAAAGATAGGCTTATAGACCAAATTGATTCAGACACCTTTGTAATTTGCGTCGATAAAGGTGCCGAAACAGCTTTAGATTATGGCATTAGAATTGATCTTGTTCTTGGTGATTTTGATTCTATTAGCACAAAAGCATATCAGAGTATTGAGGATAAAGCCATCCAGTTTCCTACAGAAAAAGACTTCACAGATACTGAATTAGCAGTAGTAGAGGCAATTCGCAGGAATATGAACCAGGTAATAATAGCAAATGCAATTGGCAATAGAGTGGATCATGTGCTAAGCACATTTTTTCTATTATATAAATTCAAAGAAAATGATATCCGCATTATTGGCAATGATTTCGAGGCTTTTTTAATTCAAAAGGATTATAAAATTACCAATAAGAAAGGAATGACTCTTTCTCTGATTCCAATGAGTGAAACATTAGAGAATGTATTTCTTGAGGGCTTAAAGTATCCATTGATTAACACAAACGTAAAAATAGGGGATTCCCTTTGCATTAGCAATATCATCACTGATCAGAACGCCAGCATCCGATTTAAGAAGGGAAGCGCATTGGTCATAATAACTAACCTGGAGGAAGAAAATGGACAAGATTGATTTTAGAGAAATAATAAAGAACCCAACCGAATATTATGGAAAAGAAATATCAGTAGAAGGATGGATCAGGACCATCAGGAGCTCTAATAAATTTGGTTTTATTGAGTTGAATGACGGTACGACATTTTCCAATATTCAAATTGTTTTTGAAGATGAATTGACTAATTTCAATGAAGTGACTAAATATAGAACCGGAGCTGCAGTGGAAATAAATGGTGTTTTAGTAGAAACTCCGGATGCTAAACAGGACTTTGAGATTAAAGCTCAGACCGTCAAATTGTTAGCCGATTCAGACCCGGATTTTCCACTTCAAAAGAAAAGACACACCCTGGAGTATATGCGAACAATTGCACATTTGAGACCAAGAGCAAATATCTACTCTGCTGGATTTAGAGTCAGATCATCAGCGGCATTTGCCATACACAAGTTTTTTCAAGATAAAGGTTTTATTTATGTCAATACACCTATTATTACCTCCAATGATGCTGAAGGTGCAGGGGAGATGTTTAATGTAACGACTCTAAATTTTGAGGAATTGAAGAAATCAGAAGGTAAGGACTATAAAGAGGATTTTTTTGGAAGAAAGACCAGTCTAACAGTCAGTGGACAATTGGAAGCTGAAGCTTTTGCATTATCTTACAAAAATGTCTACACATTTGGACCGACCTTTAGAGCAGAAAATTCGAATACAACAAGGCATGCCGCAGAATTTTGGATGATTGAACCTGAGATGGCGTTTACTGATATCTATGGCAATATGGATCTTGCAGAGGAAATGATTAAATACATCATCGGATATGTACTCGAAAACAACCCTGATGAAATAGCGTTTTTTAATTCTTTTGTGGATAAAGGGTTGCTTGAAAGATTGAAGAATGTCTTATATTCAGATTTTGAAAGAATAACGTATACCAAAGCAATTGAGGTCTTGGAGGAAAGCGGTGAGAGTTTTAGTTTTCCTGTGAGCTGGGGAGTAGACCTACAAACAGAACATGAACGTTTTCTAACTGAGAAAATATATAAAAAACCTGTCTTTGTGACGGGTTACCCCAAGATTATTAAAGCATTCTATATGAGAGAGAATGATGATCAACAAACCGTAGCTGCAATGGATCTCCTGGCACCGGGTGTAGGAGAAATAATTGGAGGCAGTCAGAGGGAAGAAAGATACGACAAGTTGGAAAATCGAATGAAAGAAATGAATATTTCCCGTGATGAGCTGTGGTGGTTCCTGGAGTTAAGAAAATATGGGTGCGTCCAGCATGCTGGTTTTGGGCTGGGATTTGAAAGATTAATTATGTATTTAACTGGAATAGGCAATATCAGAGATGTAGTTCCTTTCCCTAGGACACCTAAAAACGCTGAATTCTAGAAGCATTAAACCTCCTGGTGATGTTTTAACATTTTCAGGAGGTTTTCAAAAAAATAAAAAATGCGAATAGCTTCGCATTTTAAACCACCATTATACAGCTCTCTCGATTTTTCCTGATCTGATGCATCTTGTGCATACATTTCTTCTAACTGGAGAACCATTCAAGAGAATCTTTATCTTTCTCAAATTAGGTTTCCATATTCTATTAATTTTTTTATCAGAGTGAGTTACAATGTGACCTGACACATTACCTTTACCACATATTTCACAGCTTCTAGCCATAATAACACCTCCTATCAGCATTAATTATTATAATATAATTACTATCCTTAAATCAACTGTTATATTTTAACACTTAAAAGTATTTATTGCAATAACAATTTTATCTTAGTATAATTAACAATGTAGATAATAAAAATGGAGGAATTTGAATGTCAGTAAAAATAAATAGTGATAATGGAATTATAAATATTGACGAACAAGTTGTAGCCACTTTAGCAGGTTTAGCAGCAATAGAATGTTATGGTATTGTTGGTATGGCAGCCAAAAGTGCCACAGAGGGATTTTTTGAGTTAGCAAGAAAAGAGCATGTGACAAGAGGTGTCAAGGTAACGCTTAAAGAGAATAAAGTCGTTGTTGATTTATTTGTTATAGTACAATTTGGAGTCAGAATATCAACCGTAGCAGAGAACATTATTGCTAAGGTCAAGTATAACCTGGAGAAATTTACTGGTCTGGAAGTGGTAGGGGTCAATGTTCACGTACAAGGCGTTAGAATTCAGTAGAAGGAGGACAAAATGAAGTTAACTGATTATGATAGCGTGGTTATCAAGGAATTTGTTCTTAG
>JAHRFV010000284.1 GCA_019084435.1 Dethiosulfatibacter sp. | reverse complement strand
TCGATTCATAAAGGGAGACATCAAGGAATTCGAGGGCAAAACCGCTGAAGTGGCAGCATAAGATAAAAGCTGCATCTGATGACCGGTACCTTTGTTTCGTGTACCCTTCATTAAAATTCCAATAACAAAAAGAGAACCCGACGAGGCTTACGGACTTTTTAAAAGTCCAGAATCCTGCGGGTTCTCTTTATTTTATCTGCGTCAGGGCGAAATCAGCTATTTAGCGACAGCCCCCTTTTGATTCATTAGACTATCAAAGACAATTTTTAACTGTTAACCGTTTCTAATTCTTCTTCTTCAATTTTTTCAACTTGCTTCTTTTTCATATTGCCTAGTATAAAATGCAGTATTAATCCGACACCTAGTCCCCAAGCAGCTCCTCTGATTGCCAGGACTGCGCCCATAACGCCTGCTATTCCTTTTTCTTCATTGGTATCAGCTAGTTGCATAGCAAGTCGGGTACAAACAAATCCTTGAACCAACAATGTCAGAGACAATGCTACAGGCAAAACAGGTCTTAGGAGTGAAACGATAGGCATTAAAGCTACTCCAATCATAGTTGCAATTCGGAATGTACCGAAACCACCAAAGATTGAATCCATCTGCTCTCTGCCTTCTTTGTATCTTTCGCTTAGAGCGGCAGTGACTGCTGCCCACAATGGTCCTGCCATTGTTGGATAAGGAGAAACCAAAGCTAAAACAATATTTCTAACACCACTGATCAAATTAGATCTGTTGGAGTTAAAATCTATTACTTCATCTTTTCGAACATCATCAGCCTCATTGATTAAAGCGGAGCTGGTAATGAAATCTCCAAAAGCGATAATATAACACACAGCTACCATAGGTAATGCTGCCATAAACATATCAAGGGTTGGAAATCCGACACTAAATGGTGACACCTGAGAAAACATTTCACCAAATCTTGGGAAGAAAATCTCCCATTGAATTACAGGAGCAGGTAATTCTTTTACAATGACCCCAATAATTAGAGCAAATATCATGGCCGGAACCATGCCGAATTTTCCAATCTTTCCTAAAATCGTCGAACTCTTCTTTAATGATTTAAATTGAGGTGCAAACAATAGATAAAACGTTAATAGTGTTCCGAATCCTATAGCTATAGGGAAGGAGTTAAATCTTCCGGTAACTGACATTTCACCCGTAACGGCAGCCACACCAGCTCCTAAAAGGATGCCTGCTTTTATGGAATTGGGAACCCAGTTGATTATCTTTTTAGCAAGCCCTGAGGAACCCATGATTATAAAGAGTATGCCTATTAGTAATTGCAATGCAATCATTGCCTGTACTCTTTGAGGACCCATTTCAAACTGTCTCAAATAAGCTAAAGTCAAGGGAATAGCTGGCGTTATCCAACCCGGTACAACAGGATCTCCTAACAAAACATGCAGGTTGTAAAGAACTCCATTAATAATAACCATTGTTAAAGCTACTTCAAATGACAGACCAAATACATCGGTCATGATAGGAATAGCGCCTAGACATGTTGCGCAAAGTAATAGTCCTTGCCAAAATTCAGGCATTTCAAATTTGTAGTGAACAAAAGGCAATCTGATTTTAAATATTCCAAAAGGTATATAGGGTTGTTCTTCCCCGTTGATTCTCTTAGGCATTTTAGTCCTCCAATTTTTTATTTATTAAACCTTTTATTGAACTCTTCCAATAATTCTTCTCTGAAATCTGGATGAGCTATGTTGATTAACGCTAGAGCTCTCTCCTTTAATGTTTTTCCCCTTAAAGCAGCAATACCGTATTCGGTTACAACATAATGAACATCATTTCTTGACGTGGTGACGGTGGATCCCTCTGTTAGGAATGGTGCAATTCTTGATGCTGTGCCGCCTTTTGCTGTTGAAGGCATTGCAATGATGGATTTACCATCTTTAGCCATGCTGGTACCTCTCACATAATCAACCTGACCACCGGTTCCGCTAAATTGGTTTATACCAATGCTTTCTGAAGATACTTGGCCCATAAAGTCCACCTGAATGCAGGAATTGATGGAAACCATTTTGTAGTTTTTTGAAATAACACATGGATCATTGACATAATCAACTGGATACATTTCAACAATTGGATTGTTGTTTACGAAATCATACAATTTTTTTGTACCCATTAGGAACGTTACTACCATTTTGCCGTTGTGAATGGTTTTCTTGGAGTTGTTTATGACACCTGCCTCGAATAAGTCAACTACGCCATCAGAAAACATTTCAGAATGGATACCTAAGTCTTTTTTATCTTTCAAAAATAGTAATACAGCATCCGGTATTGCTCCAATTCCTAACTGCAGTGTAGAACCATCTTCGACTAATTTAGCGCAGTTCTCACCGATAGCTTTTTCTACATCGCTTATTGTAGGAGGTTTTAACTCGATTATGCTGTTGCTGCTCTCTACGATGCAATCAATCTGTGACACATGAATGAAATTATCTCCTAGGGTTCTTGGCATTTGATCGTTTACTTCAGCGATGACCAGTTTTGCCACATCAGCAGCGGCTTTTGTGTAATCATTGGATAATCCGTAGCTGCAGTAACCGTGTTCATCCGGTTTACTAACCTGGATAAGTGCCACATCTACCGGCAACAGCCCTTCTTTGAATAGTCTTGGAATTTCAAAGAAGAAACAAGGGGTGTAATCTGCTCGATTTGCATTCACTGCTTTACGGGTTGAACCCCCTACAAATAGAGCGTTGTGCTTAAAATAAGGCTCCATGCCTTCAGCTGTGTAGGCTCCTTTGCCCATTGCCACCATGTGAACAATCTCAACATTTTCATACTGTTCTCTGTTGTCTACCATTGCTTGAATCAGAGTGGTAGGTTCGCTGCATGCATGCCCAGAAACAACTCTTTGATTTGATTTGATTAGTTTTACAGCTTCATCTGCAGTTGTTAGTTTTTGTTCATACAGTTCTTTCCACATTATATGCCTCGCTTTCATGTTTATTAAATGCTACAGTGCTATATTAGCGGTCAATCTTAGCAATATTCTTAGCCAACTCTTTTTTGTGATCTAAATTACCTTGACGCCATATCATAATCCTTTGAGCTTGCGGTGAACCTGCGCCATGCATAGATTCTGTTCGATAGCCTACTGCAGCAGTTCCCAATGTCAGATTCTCTATTAGTCTCAGTACTTTAGCTCTGTCCAATGTTGGAACATCCGATTTTCCTCTAAAGAACTTCTCGCAGACAGGACCCAATTCAGGGTGCATAAAATCTTTTTCTGATGGCATAGTAACCATTAGTCCACCGGCAATATCTTCTGCCAGACGAGTCATTTCGTAAGGAAATCTGGTGACGTTCTGCTTACAAACATTTGCGAGCAGCATGTCGATTTGATAGTTGCCTGATTCTGTCGGATATCCTTCAGCAGAACATGCAATACCACAACTGTAAAGCGTTTCGTTTAGATGCATCATTTCAATTAGCTTGTCTTTTATATGATTAACTTTTGGTACGCCATTGTATTCTGATGCTAAAGCTGCTGCTCCGATCAGGACATCACCGACACCAACCTTGCAACCACCGTAGCTTTGTCTGTGGTAGCCTGCGAATCTCTCTACCAAGACGCCGGCAAATTCGGTCTCTCCATTTAAGAAAATCCTGTCATTAGGGACAAACACATCGTCAAACACTACCAAAGCTTCCTGTCCGCCAAATTCACTGTTTCCAACATCTATTGTTCCACCTTCTAGTTTTCTGGTGTCACAAGACTGTCGGCCATAGATCATATAAATTCCTTTTGAACCGGTTGGAACAGCAAAGGAAACAGCATAATCCTTATCCTCTGGCCCCATAGCAATAGTCGGCATTACTAGGTGTTCGTGCGAGTTGATACTTCCCGTCTGATGGACTTTTGCGCCTCTGATTACAATGCCGTCTTCTCTTCTTTCCACTACCCTTACATACATATCAGGGTCCTCTTGCTTACTTGGAGATAGACTTCTATCTCCCTTTGGATCGGTCATGGCGCCATCGACTGTCCAGTCATTTTCTTGAACCAATTTCATATACTCAATAAAATTCTTAAAGTATGAAGTACCGAATTTTTTGTCGATATCGTACGTGGTGCTATAGACTGCATTGAAGGCATCCATTCCAACACATCTTTGGAAACATGATGCGGTCTTCTGACCTAATAATCTTTGCATCTTGACTTTTTTAACCAAGTCTTCAGTGCTTTGGTGGATATGACAGAATCTGTTGACCTTTTCTCCTGTGATATTGGACGTTGCAGTCATTAAATCCTCATAAAGTGGATCATGGGCAAGATCATAGGTCATAGCTACAGAATTGATGGACGGTCTAATGATTGGATGATCTACAAAATTTTCAACCAATTCTCCAAACATATAAACTTTTACATCAAGATTTCTTAAACTTTCTATGTATTGCTCTTTTGTCATTAGTGCCATAATAATCTCCTCCTGGTTTGTAATAAAAGATTGGCCATCTTTCTTTTGCTTATAATTATGCAAATACTATGCCAAAATTTTCAAACACAAAAAAACCTGTGAAAATGTTTGCACAGGCTCTTTTTTAACAAGATTTATTCTTCAGTTTTGGTGCATTAATGCAACGAACGGATTTCAATTCTAACTGAATAGGAGATTTAATCTAATATACAATTACTATGATTAGCTGAAAATCAACACATTTACTGATTGTTGCATTTTTGCAGCTTGATGCGAAAATGCAACAATCAATCCTCGTACTTCTGTCTTTTCCTAACAAAGGTAGAAGCATCAATACCTAGCGCTTTAGCAGCATCTCTTACATTTCCATATTCATTAAATGCTCGGTTGATCAATCTTTGTTCCACATGATTAAGGGCTTGTTTTAAGGGTACTATTTGGTCAGGTTCCATCATCATTTTACTATCACTTTTACATTGAATCTTGTCAGGCATATCATCATCAGTAATTTCATCACTTTTTGCCGTTACAACAACACGTTCAATGATATTTTTCAGTTCCCTCACATTTCCTGGCCATTCATAGTTCAACAGACAGCTATTGGCAGAGTAAGTTAGACTTTTATTCATATGATATTTTTTATTGAATTGATCAATAAACAAGAAGGCTAGAGGTAAGATGTCCTTTTTCCTATCTCTTAAAGGCAGAATCGTTATGGGTATCACGTTTAGTCTATAATACAAATCTCCTCTGAAACTACCATTGTGAACCATTTGCTCTAAATCTTGATTGGTGGCTGCTAGTATCCGGACATCTATTTTTATGGATTTTGTGCCTCCAATTCTCTTTATTTCCTGCTCTTGCAATACTCTTAATAATTTAACCTGCATAGAAAAAGGCAATTCCCCAATCTCATCTAATAATAATGTTCCGCCTTCTGCTACTTCAAAAAGGCCGATTTTTCCTTCATTGGATGCCCCAGTAAAAGCACCTTTCTCATACCCGAACAGCTCGGATTCTATAAGATTGGCTGGAATAGCACCACAATTGATTTTAACAAAAGGGCCTTCCTTCCTTAAACTATTACGGTGTATCAGTTTTGCTATCTCTTCTTTTCCTACACCGGTCTCTCCTAATATCAGTACTGTCGTATCTACACGTGCAATTCTCTGGGCTAGTTCTAGTACCCTCATGTTATTTTCATCTTCTACTACCAGGTGTTCACTCTTTGCCATCTGAAGCTTTAACTCTTCAATTGTCGAATAATATTTTAAAGCTAATTCTCGATTTTTGTTGAGTTCTGTTCTTAAATCTGCAAGCTCTGTTACATCTCTAACATTTGTGACCACCATAGTAATTTGATTTTTATTGTCAAATATCGGATTTCCTGTTACCAAAGCTTTTTTTCCTGTTTTGAACTCCTGCGAAATAGTGGTCACTTTTCTTCTTTTTAAAACCAGCAACGTTACTGATTCGGATAATACTTGATCGTCCACCAAATCCTGCATATATTTACCAAGCATATCATTTCTGTTTAGTCCGGTTATCCGTTCATATGCTTTGTTAATTTTTATGGTTTTAGCATTGCCATCAGTGATATAAATACCATCATAGGAAGATTCGATAATTGATTCTAATTGAAAAGATAGCTTTTTGAGGGCTATGGTATGCTCTAGTTCTTTTGATTTTATACTGCCGACTGGC
This sequence comes from Dethiosulfatibacter sp., assembly GCA_019084435.1. The sequence goes on along the minus strand of JAHRFV010000284.1, from coordinate 2,958 downwards.
TTAAATTCATCATTAGTACAAACAAAATAATCTGATCTATGAACGTCAATGTCGCAAATTTTAGCTTCTTCATTGACTGTTTCAACACTTAACCTTTGATGACCATCAACTGTACTATCAAGAGAAAATCCGTTTAATAAGGCATTCATCAAGTCATTTTTAGTGATGATTTCTATAGCGTTTGTGTTGTTGCTTTCTATCAGAAGCAAATCGACGTCATTAGATGCAAAAACAGACATTGCTTCTTTAACAGTTGTCTTCTTATCTAGAAATATAATATTTTTGTTCATAACATCTTTGACTTTCACAACAACACGTCCCTTTTCATTTTTCCCCGACGACTAACAGTCCCACTTCATTAAGTGGGGGATAAGCACTGTAGAGTCCCTGCTGATAAGTGTAACATATTTATTTGGCCATATAAAGAGTAGAAAGGTCATTTTTTATTGCTTTTAAGATGTAAAATTCAGAAAACTGTTATATAATAATGGGGTTCATATTAGCATTCGATTTTATAAATAAATAAAACGGAATTAGGAGGGACAGCATGTTAAAAGGTATCTACACACCGATTATCACACCATTTAAAGAAAATGGTGATATTGATTACGAAAGCATGGATTATAATCTTGAAAAATGGGTTAAAACAGATTTAGATGGCCTAGTGGTGCTTGGATCAAATGGAGAGTTTGTCTATCTGTCACAGGAAGAAAAGCTGGAATTGATGATTCATGTCATTAAAAAGGTCGACAAGAGAAAAAAAATCATCGTTGGCACAAGCTGCGAATCAACAAGAGAGACCATCAAATTCAGCAATCAGGCGGCACAGGCAGGTGCAGACGCGGTACTTGTATTGCCACCACACTATTATAAAAAAGCCATGAACGACGAGGTGCTATTTGAGTATTTCACTGAGGTTGCTGACAATGTCAATGTACCGCTTATGATATACAATATGCCAGGAAATACAGGTGTCAGCATGACATCGTCTGTGATTGGTCGATTATCAAAAAACAAGAACATTATTGGCATCAAAGACACATCGGGGGACATAGTTCATATCGGTGAGATGATGCGTGATGTGGACAAGGACTTCACAGTATTTGTCGGGAACGCAGGCTATCTTTTACCTGCATTGTGTCTAGGTGCAAAAGGCGCTACCTTAGCGTTGGCAAATTTTTTGCCTGAAGACTGCTGTAAACTCGTTCAATTGCATAGAGAGAACAAACTAGCTGAAGCGACAGAACTTCAATTGAAGATGATAGAGATCAATAAGATGGTCACTGGAGTTTATGGGATACCTGGACTTAAGGTTGCTCTGGATCAAAAGGGCTACAAGGGTGGCTTTCCGAGGAAACCACTTCTTCCGTTGGAACAGAGCAAAAAAGAAGCCTTACTGAAAATCATAGAACAATACGACGAAAATAGAGCTTGAGTAAATATTTAAAATACGCTATGAAGGGAGAAAAAAATGAGAAACAAAAAATTAGTGATGATTCCGGGACCGACACCAACTGTCAACAGTATCATGGTTCAGATGGGAAGAGAGACGGTATCGTTTAAAGATGCAGGTTTTGTCAAGGACTTCAAAGAGTTAGTTATAGATCTTAAGGACATGTGGCAAGCCGAAGAATGCTTTGTTCTGTCAGGCACCGGGACTATGGCGATGGAAGTGGCGGTCGCCAATTCAGTCAAGAGTGGGGATAACGTCTTGGTTGTGTCCCATGGATACTTTGGAGACAGATTTATAGACATATTTGAAAGAAGAGGAATCAAGACAGATGTTTTGTCTGCAGAATGGGGCAAGGCAATTCCTATAAACCAAATAGAAGCAAAACTAAAGGAAAAGCATTACCACGCTATAACCATAACACATGTTGATACCTCAACAGGTACTCGATCTGATATTGCAAGAATAGGAGAAATGTTAAAGAAATTTCCTGACACCCTATATATCGTCGATGGCGTCTGCTCAACGGCTGGAGAGAGAGAAAGCTTGAAAGAAATGGGTATAGATATCCTGTTTACCGCCTCACAAAAGGCATTTGGAGTATCTCCCGGTCTAGCAATTATTTGGGCTGGCCCAAAAGCGATGGAGCGACGAAAGAGCCTAAAGACAATAGCGGATTCTTACCTGGATTTTGAAAAGTGGCTTCCAATTATGCACGACCCAATGAAGTACTACGGAACGCCGCCCATCAATCTGATCTGGGCGCTGAAGGAATCCGTCAGAATCATTAAGGAAGAGGGACTGGAAGAAAGATTTGAAAGACACCTTAAAGATGCAAGAGCGATTCAGAAGGCACTATTGGGTCTTGGCTTCACCATATTGGCCGATGAGGAACTCAGAGCAGTCACATTGACCAATGTTGTCTATCCCGAAGGAATCGACGACGATAAATTCAGAGCAATTCTAGCTGAAGAAGGCGTCGTGACAGCAAACGGTTTGGGAGCATATTCAGGCAAGCTTTTCCGATTGGGGCACATGGGAAATATTGACAAGCATACTATCGTCTCAACTTTAGCGGCAATAGAAAGAGCATTATATAGATCCGGAGTTGATGTTCAGTTCGGTAAGAGTGTTGGAATCTATCAATCAGAGATTATGCAATAAGCCTACAGAATAGAAAACTTTGGGGGCAGATTGTTTGTCGGGTTTGATAAAAACAACTGCCTCTCTTTTATTGATTAAGTGAAACATCGACAAATAGTTATGTTAGTAATAAAGGAAGATATAAAAAACAGATAACAAATAGTTGAATAACCGAGAAAAAACTGAGAAAAAAAGCTTAGAAAAAACTTTACAGAAAAACAAAATATGTAAGTGTACAATACATATGTGACAAAAAAGAATAAAAAATGAAAGGGACTCTGTTATAATGTTAATCACGACAAAAACAAACATAACGGAGGAAACCCCTTTCATGAAGTCTATTGTAACAGAAGAAATGCGTTTTA
>JAHRFV010000099.1 GCA_019084435.1 Dethiosulfatibacter sp. | reverse complement strand
TTTGAGGTGTCAATGATATTTCAGGTACCATATAGATGATTGTTTTATTTCCTTTTAAAACCTCTTCTATTACCCTAAGATAAATCTCAGTTTTACCACTGCCTGTCACACCATGAATCAGAAATTTATGATTCTCAGATTTCACAATACTATTTATAATACTATTTTGCTCATCTGTCAATGACATAGTCGATACAGGACCGATATAATTAGTATACGGTTTGGTAGGATTCTTTTCAGTATAGCGATGAATCAGACTCTTGCTTTCAAGTATTTTTAACTCTTTGACCGTTGATTTGGTTTCGAAACAAAGTGACTTGATAGCCATTTTGCCTTTACTACTCAACAAATCAAGAATTCTCTTCTGCTTATGGCTGTTGCCTCTCAACTCATCAATGTAATCCGAGTTGATTAATTCCACATATTCTATTGTTTTGGTTTCATAAGACAAGTCTCTTGTGAAGACGGACAAGCTTCCATCAGCAATCAGTCTGTCAAAATTATCAAGTAATTGCTTGTGATTAAGTTCTTTTCTGATTCGTTCAAAACTGAGCCATTTACCGGTTAGATTTAAATCAAAACTGCCATCTGTTGATTTTTCTTCTTTTATGAAAATCTCAATTTTAGATAAAGGTCTGTACATCAAATTGAAAGCATCATTATATCTCGAAAGATAATGCTTCCTTATCCAGTTAGCTAAATCTATATTCTGATGACTGATGATAGGTTCATGATCTATTACAGCCAAAATGCTTTTAAGATTTCTTATGCTGCTATCAATTGTTTCCTTCAATGAGACAACTAATCCAACCATCAGTCCATTGTTAAAATTAACTAATACCCTTTTTCCAAATAAAGCCCGATCTTTAAAGCGATCTGAAATTTGGTAGGTGTATGCCTGATCTGTATTTCTGGATTTGTTGCCGATTATCACATCACAATAATAATTCATAAACCACACCTAAAAACTAAAAGCTTGCTATGCAAGCTTTGTTTTACTCTTTATAAGTAATCTTATCCTGATAAAACTCTTCCACTGCGATATTGACAGCCTTTGTGTCGGTTGTCTTGACTAATATTTCTGCTCCGTCGACAATTTCTCTGGCTCTTTTTGATATTATGGAAACCAGCATGTATCTGCTGTCCGCTTTTTGCAATAATTCGTCTATTGATGGCTTGCTCATTTTATGCCTCCCTAATGCTATTGATCAGACTTATTTGTCTGTTAGCTTTGTTTTTTTCAGCTACTATAATTGATTTTATTTTTTCTACAGCATGCTCAACATAATCATTCACTACGACATAATCATATTTAAAAGCATAGCTTAGTTCTTCGTAAGTGCACTCCATACGCTTGATAATATCTTCCTTGCTTTCTGTTCCTCTTGATGTTATGCGCTTTTTCAGCTCTTGTAGCGATGGCGGCAATATGAAAATAAAGATCCCTTCGGGATATTCCTCTTTCACTTTTAAAGCGCCTTGGATATCAATTTCCAGAATAACATCCTTTCCTTGATCCACAAGTTCTAACACTTTCCACTTTGGCGTTCCGTAATAATTGCCATAGACCCTAGCATATTCTAGAAAATCATTATTCTTAATCCTTTTTTCAAAATCCTCAGTGGATGTGAAGTAATAACTCACGCCCTCTAACTCTATACCTCTAGGGCTTCTAGTTGTGACTGATACCGATATCTCTATATCTGGATTGCTGTTTATCAGTTCCTTGCAAATGGTGCCTTTCCCAGCACCTGATGGTCCTGATATGACAACTAATAGTCCTTTTTGCATTACTTATTCTCCTTTGTGCCATTTTCTGCCGTTATGAATCTTTGTGCTACAGTTTCTGGCTGAATTGCTGAAAGTACTATATGATTGCTGTCCATGATTATAACCGCTCGGGTTTTTCTGCCATAGGTTGCATCAATCAGCTTATTGCCTTCTCTTGCCTCTGTTATCATTCTTTTGATGGGCGCCGATTCAGGACTTACAATGGCTATCACTCTGTTTTCAGAAATGATATTGCCAAACCCTATATTAATCATCTTCATATGCTGCTCCTATTCAATGTTTTGGACCTGTTCTCTCATTTTTTCAATATGATTTTTTATTTCTACAGAGCTCTGAGTAATCTTGATTGTACTTGATTTTGAACCTATGGTGTTTGATTCACGATTAATCTCCTGTAGAATGAAATCCAGTTTACGACCTATTACGCCACCTTCTGATAATGTATCAGCCAGCTGTTTCATGTGGCTTTTCAGTCTAACTAATTCTTCATTTATGTCAGATCTATCCGCAAAAAAAACTATTTCATTGTATAGTTTGCGGATAGATCTGACATAAATGAAGAATTAGTTAGACTGAAAAGCCACATGAAACAGCTGGCTGATACATTATCAGAAGGTGGCGTAAT
>JAHRFV010000127.1 GCA_019084435.1 Dethiosulfatibacter sp. | reverse complement strand
TGTATATTCTTGTGCGGGAGAGCCGCAGTTCCGGTGTGGCATGAGCCACATGTCCGGAACTACTGAGCCACCAATTACTCGCTTAGACGTTTATCCAATCCATAGACCTCCCGCATTGATAAGTCCTTGGAAGGATCTATACTTTCGATGTTGATTTTATAGGCATCATGAACAATACGATCGAGAATGGCATCTGCCAAAGGTGAATCATTGCCACCCAGTTGTTCATACCAGCCTTCATGTCTGTACTGAGAGCAGAAGACGGTAGAGGATCTCTTTCTTCTTCGGTGAAGGAGCTCGAATATATCTTTTGCTTCTGAAGATGTTGGTTTCAACAGCAGCCATTCGTCAATGATCAATAATACCGGGTTGGCATATTTGGTCATGATTTTCTTGTAATTACCTTCATTTCTTGAATGCTCAAAATCCAGCAATAGATCAGGAAGTCTAACATATTGGGTTTTGAAATAATGCTTGCAAGCTTCCATCCCGAAAGCATTGGCAAGATAGGTCTTTCCACAGCCTGTCGCACCGGTAATGAAAATATTTCTGAACTCAGCGATATACTCACAAGTAGCGAGGCGTTTGATCAGATCTTTATTGAGCCTTCGACCAGAGGAATAATCGATTCCCATGATACTGGCGTCAGGTTGCTCGAATTCAGCATTTTTAATCAGCCGATAGAGGCGATTGTTCTTTCTCCTAGTGTATTCAATATCAACCATCATGCCAAATCGATCCTCAAAGTCAACCTCTTTCATTTTTGCATCCGACATTTGTTGGATAAAGGCGTCTGCCATTGCGGTCAAACGCATTTCAATGAGTTTATCTATCGTGGCATTATTGATCATTGGGTTTGCCTCCGTAATAGTTTGCTCCGCGTGTGACACCGTATTTGTTTGTGGTATGCTCTGGTTGAGGCTTTGTCTTTTCATTGACGCCAGTTACAAGAATATTTTTAATGCTTTTGTAACTAGGACTGGCTGTGTAGCTTAAAGCTTTTTCACAGGCTGCTTCAAGACTTTGCTCTGAATATTTCTCAGCCAGTTTGAGTAGTCCCATGCAACTTCTATAGGT
>JAHRFV010000136.1 GCA_019084435.1 Dethiosulfatibacter sp. | reverse complement strand
TTTACTTCCAATATGGTTCCAGGTTTTTTGTCGTGATTTTCCAATATAAAGCTTGTGCTAAAGATCTTGATTTCTTTTGACTCATACCGTATGACAGATCCCGGCCACGGATCTAAACCTCTGATAAGATTGTTGATGTCCTGGCAGGTATTATTCCAATCAATTAAACTCATTGATTTATTGAGCATAGGTGCATAAGAAACTTTACTCGAATCCTGTTTCACAGGTGTTATTTTTTTTTGACTAATTAATTCAATAACATCAGTTATAAGCTTTGCGCCCATATACATGAGGGTATCATGTAGCTCACCAGCAGTGATTCTATCGTCCAAAGCAATGCTTTCCATTTTGTATACCGGACCTGAGTCAAGACCTTTTTCAACTCTCATAATGGCCACACCGGACTCTGATTCACCATTTATGATAGCCCAATTGATAGGTGCAGCCCCTCTGTATTTTGGAAGCAAAGAGGCATGTATATTGAGGCACTCTATTTGAGGAATCAATAAAAATTCTTCTGACAATATCTGTCCGTATGCGACAACTACAATGAAGTCAGGTTTGTGTGATCTGATCAGTTCAAGACTTTCTTTAGTATTGACATTGACGGGCTGATGGATATCTATGCTGAGCTCTTCAGCAGCTATCTTCACTGGTGATTTGGTAATGACTTTTCCTCTTCCCTTTTTCTTATCCTTTTGAGTGATAACCAAAGTCACTTCATAGCCATTTTGGGTCAGCTCTTTCAATGCTGGAACAGCAAAATCCGGCGTTCCCAGAAAAACAATTCTATTCATTAGATTCTATTTCCTTATCGTCGGTTTTTGTTCCCTTGATAATTTTATCAATAAATAGGACGCCATTAAGATGATCGATTTCGTGACATAGGCAAACGGCTTTCAATCCTTCAGCTTCTATAGTTTCAGTTTTACCTTCAATTGTTGTATATTCCATTGTTACTTTCTCTGGTCTTAATACGTCGCCGTTGACTTCAGGAACACTTAAGCAGCCTTCGGTAAAAACCTGCTCTCCTGAAATCTCAAGAATCTTTGGGTTCAAAATCTTGACAGGTCCTTCTCCAATATCCATAACAATCGCTCTCTTTAGAACACCTACCTGCACTGCTGCAAGTCCTATACCATCATTTTCATACATAGTTTCAACCATGTCATCTAACAATGTAATCAGTCTATCGTCTATTTTTTCTACTTTCTTGCTTCTTTTTCTTAGAATCTCGTCTCCTTCAATTCTTAGCTTTCTTATTGCCAATTGGACCTCCTATATTGAAGTTGGATTGATATCAATTGATATATCAATCTCCTTGTAACTTCTATTTAAAAGTATTTTTCTTAAACAATTCTTAATTTCGTCAGAAACACCTTTTTTATATTTGATGATAATCGATACACGATACTTATTATTTATTTTATAGATACTATTATTCATCGGTGGGTACATGAGTACTTTCCTTTTTGCAATCAAATCACTGAGACTTTTTCTTATTTCAATATGTTTCTCAGTAACGAATTGTTGTACAATTTGCTCTTTTTTTGAGAGCACAGTAATATTTATGATATCAATGTATGGTGGGTATCTGAACTCCTTTCTCAACGACAGTTCTCGCTTAACAAAGGATTTAAAATCATTACTTTTCGAATAGACAAGACTATAGTTATCAGGATCGTAGGTTTGAACAAAAACCGTCCCTGATTTGCTGCCTCTTCCTGCTCTACCACTTACTTGAGTAATCAATTGATATGATTTTTCATTAGATGTGTAGAATGGCAGGTTCATCGTCAGATCGGCTGATACAATGCCGACAACTGTGACATTTGGAAAATGAAGCCCCTTTGCCAGCATCTGTGTGCCGACTAAGATATCAGTCTCACCTTTTTTGAAGCTATTATATATTTTTTCAAAAGAATTTCTCGTTGATGTTGTGTCCAAATCCACCCGACTAATCCTGGCTTCTGGCAAGAGTTTGCGCGTTTCTTCTTCAATTCTTTCAGTTCCAAGACCAAAGGCTTTAAAATATTGACTCTCACATTCTGGACATTTTGAGGTTACCTTTTGGGTTGCCCCGCAGTAATGACAGATCAAACGTCCTTTGTTCTGATGATATGTCATGGAAATATCACATCGCTTGCATTTTACAACATATCCACAGCTCCTACAAGACATAAAGCTTGAATAGCCTCTCCTATTAAGAAACAATATGGATTGTTCTTTGTTGTTAAATGCATTGATAAGAGCTTCTTGCAAGGCTGAGCTAAAGATATTTCTGTTTCCGCTCTCCAGTTCCTCTCTCATATCAATAATATTGATTTCTGGCATTTTCAATTGGTTAACCCTTTTCGTCAGGGTCATGATCTCATATTCCTTGCGCATACCCTTAAGATATGACTCCGAAGAGGGAGTCGCTGTACCCAATATGAGCTTAGCATTCCATAGATCAATCAATTTTTCACTTACTTCAATTGTATCATATTTAGGGACGGAGGATGATTTGTACGACTCTTCATGGGACTCATCTATTATGACAATACCCAGATTCTTCACAGGTGCGAAGATAGCTGATCTTGCGCCTATTACGATGTCCGCCTCCTGGGTGTATATTTTACGCCATTCTTCATTTCTTTGGCTCACAGTCAGTTTACTGTGAAGCACTGCAATCCTTTCACCAAACCGTTGTTTAAACCGATTTATAGTTTGGGGTGTCAATGATATTTCAGGAACCATAT
>JAHRFV010000310.1 GCA_019084435.1 Dethiosulfatibacter sp. | reverse complement strand
TATGTCAAGCAATTTTAAAAATGTCTCCGAATAATAAAAGTATAAGCACCGGACATAACAGTTGGATGCTTATTGACTAATGCAGAACTTTTCCACTGATGCCAGATAAACGATGGCATCACAAATCGTGCCTTGTATGAGAAGGCAAACAAATAAACACATAATGAGGCACATGAATGGCGTTCATTGGTCAGAGAGAAAGAGCGGTGACGAAGGGACTTACAAGAGGGATAGACCCTTACAGACGCTTTAGACGGGCATCTAGAGAGTACCTAGGCGGGTATTTTATGATCCTTGAATTTTAGGAAATTTGAGTTTCGCCAAGGATGCTTAGGAGAAGGGATGTTTCTCTTTCTAGGTTTTTCTTTGATATCGTATGGATCGAAGTTTTCGGATTTTTTTTCGTGAACAGGAATCAATTCCAACTCATAAACGCAATCATTGGTGCTAAAAAGAAGCTGATGGTCGAATGTCTTTATGAGTAACCCTTTGGTACCACTGTGGTAATGCACTTGCGATCCTCTGGCGTCCATTGTTTTGTAATATTGATTTTGAAACCGAATGCAATGGCCTGCATCCACAGTTCTTGGGGTAATGACAGCAAGGATGTGATTGATTGATGATAATGCAGGTTGCTTAATGAACACAGATTTGGTATGGTTAATAGGAAGTGCAAACTTAGCATTATGTTCTTTTATGTAGGAGTTCAAGAACAGATTGGCTTCGCTAAGTGAGTGGATGCCTGCCAGACGCAATGCGATTGGCAGGCGTTGTTGGTATGACGGGCATGCCGTCTGTCTGTGGTGAAAGTCCACAAGGGCGTAGTTGCCGACGAACCTCATAGCGACTTGCAAGGTTCACACCGTGAGGGGTGGGCGAGAGGAAGCAATAGCGAAATCGTAGCCTGACGAACAGAAACCTAATATCAAGGCTTGTATGGAGGATGAACTGGCCAACAGCAGTGAAGTCCAAAAGGCAATCGTAACCCATGCAGGTAGATTAGGCAGGTAGACGAGGAAAGACAGATGACTTATCCCGTGAGATCTCATAGGCGGCGAAAACCGTAGTAACAACGAACTATGAGAAGTCAGCAGAGGTCATAGTACTTGGAAACAAGGAAGGACTGAACAATTCAAAGTCAAATGGACTTACAAATGTTAATGCATAGGCCCGATGAGAACCATAGTAGCAAAGACGTAACGGAGTGAATGGTTCATAGGAGGTAAGGCTCTTATGCATGAAAGCAAAACAGGAAAAGGAGACTAATCATGTCACAACTAATGGAACAGATACTGTCCAGAGAGAACATGATACTTGCATTCAAGAAGGTGAAAGCCAACAAAGGGGCAGGTGGAATAGACAACGTAAGCGTTGACGAAATCGATGAGTACCTGAAAGAAAACTGGGATGGTATCAAGGAACGTATCCG
>JAHRFV010000018.1 GCA_019084435.1 Dethiosulfatibacter sp. | reverse complement strand
GTTTCCTCCGTTATGTTTGTTTTTGTCGTGATTAACATTATAACAGAGTCCCTTTCATTTTTTATTCTTTTTTGTCACATATGTATTGTACACTTACACATAAAATGAATAGACGCATAATTTTTATGGAAATCTACTTCGAGCAACACACACACAACTGAGTAAGAGTGTATTTGTTAATAGAAAAACACAAAAGGGGGATGAGGACGTTTTTTGGACCTTCTAAGCGACCAAGCCCAAACTTTTTCTATAGTTTAATGGGCTTATTACTCCGAGTGATAACTTAATCCGCTTTTCACCGTACCACCGAATGTATGCATCAAGCTGTTCAATGAATTGGTCTATAGTGACACCAGTCTATGAGTAGCCATAAAACATCTCGTTTTTTAGCCTGCCAAAGAATCCTTCGCATGCGGAATTGTCTGGCGAGCATCCTTTCTTTGACATTGACCTTGTAAGCTTTGATTTTGCCATACTCTCAAGCCATCCTGGCCAACGATAGTGACAATCCCAATCAGAATGAACGATGGTTTTTTCACCCTCTCTAAGCTGTGAAATCGCGGTTAATGATATTTTCAACCTCAGGGGTGAGTTCACCCTTATAAGAGCTGAATCTCTTGCGTTTGAGATTCTAACCACAAGGTCTTCCTCTTTCGTTATTCGACGAATTACTTTCTCTGATACGGTAGTCCCGGTTGATTTGATTACAGAATGAATTCTACGGTACCCATACTTGCTAGACGATTCTTTAAAGATGTTCTTCACCTCTGCTCTTAAATCAGCATATTTATCTGTATTGATAGCAATCACCTAATAGCAGAACTGCTTTTGGCCATGTATATTATTTCGAGTAGTTCATTTAATTGATGGGATTCTCGAAGGGCATTAATAATGATGGCCTTCTCACGGTTAGTGAGAGTTTGAAGATTAATGCCCAGGTCTTTTTTTATTAGTTCAGCAGCTTTTTTATAAATATCACGCTCAATCTTTAGGCGTTGAACTTCCTTCTGAAGCTGTGAAAACTGTGACGAGAGATCATCTTTTTTTTCATGGAGTTCTGATACCTCAGCTTCAAGAGATTGAACATTTTTGAATTGAATGGTTTCCTTTATGGTTTTTTTCATTGTTTGAACGCATCCTTCTATCAAAAGCAAGCTCTTTTATCCATTTATCCAGTATTGGACGACTTGGATAACCAAGCTTTTTCACTGTGCGAGATACGCATTTACCCCGTTCAAGGTAAAAGTCAACGGCTATTTGTTTCTCTTCATCAGTAAATTTTGATTGTTTGTTAAAACCTGGATGAAGATCTCCATTCTGAGAATACTCTTTGTACCATTTCCAAAGGGCTTCCTTTGAAGGATAGCCCAACTCACGTATCACTGTAGAGTAACTGTTGTCATAATGAATAAGTAAGTTGACAGCTTTCATTCTTTCCTGATAGGAAAACATGGTGTACCTCCTGGTATTATATTAAATCCAGGTCCAGGTTTTTGTCCGCTCCCTCTTTATTGTATTTTCAGATTACCATAAGCATAAGAGGACTCGAAAGAAATCTTATGAAAATAAAATAGTGGAATTAAATACATATTTAAAGAAATTTTTATGAAAAATTACACTGCTAAAGATTAAAAAAGATTAAAAATTGTTGTAATAGTATAGATTATGTTATATAATATCCACAAGACAGAAGCGATATCCATTGGAAGGATAAAATTTAAAGTATTAAAGGCTGAAGTTTAGAAATAAATTTAATAATAAACACACAGAAAACGATAAAGATTTCACAATACTTGCTGTAATATCGAAAAATTGATGTTTAAATTTTATACAATGAAAAGAAAGGAAAATATAATCCAAGTATTTTCTAAAAGACAACTGGATTATACGTTGAGAAAATGAGTACATTAAAAGGAGTAAGGGTTTTAGAAGTAGCAACAGTTATAGCAGCTCCCTTTGCATCTGGGCTTTTAGCAGATTTTGGAGCTGAGGTAATTAAGGTAGAACTACCTGGTATAGGAGATCCTTTTAGAGGGTTAGGCCCTTATCATAAAGGAAAAGGTCTAAGATGGGCTTCTATGGGAAGAAACAAAAAGTGTATCACATTGGACCTTCATTTAGAGGAAGGCAAAAAGATTTTTTTAGAGTTAGTTTCTAAAAGCGATATACTGGTGGAGAACTTTAAAACAGGAACTATGTCCAAATGGGGATTAGACATTAAGACTTTAAGGGAAGCTAATCCTGGAATAATTGTAACTAGAGTAACAGGATACGGGCAATCAGGACCTTATAAAAATAAGGCGGGTTTTGGAACACCATCTACTGCATTTTCTGGAATGACATACATAACTGGACATCCTGATAAACCTCCAGTGAGTCCCTCGTTTTCTTTAGCTGACTACATTGCAGGACTATATGCAGCCATGTCTTCCGTAATGGCCATATACAATAGAGATTTTTTAAATGGAGATAGTCAGGAGATAGATGTAAGTTTATATGAAGGAATATTTAGGATGCAGGAAATATTAATTGCAGACTATGATTTGAATAAAAATATAAGAGAGAGAAAACCCAATTTAAGCGGTACATCAAGTCCAGGGGGAACATACAAAACAAAAGATGGTAAATGGGTAGTGTTGGTATGTAGTACAGATAAATCTTTTGAATATTTAACTAATGCAATGGATAGAAGAGATTTATTAGAGGACTATTCAAAAAATATAACAAGATTAAAAAATGATGGATACATAGATAAAATTGTAAGTGATTGGATAAGTAACTTAAATTATAAAGAAATGAAAACCATAGCAGATAAAGAAGGAGTCCCTGTAAATCTTATTTACAGCATAGAAGATATTTTTAATGATGAGCACTATAAAGAGAGAAATAATATAATGGAAGTTCCATGTGAAGATTTTGGAACGGTAAAAATGCCAGGAATTACTCCGGTTTTTTCTGAAACACCAGGAGAGATTAAATGGGCAGGGCCTGAAATAGGAGAGCATAATGATGAAGTATATAAAGAATTGCTAGGCTATAGCGATGAATATTTAGAAGAGTTAAAATTAAAAAACATTATTTAAGGGGTAAAAAATGAAATTACCTAAGGAAATAATTATATGTGAAGTCGGTCCTAGAGATGGTTTTCAAAATGAGAAAACCCCTATAAAAATAGAAGATAAAATTAAATCAATTGATATGGCATCTGAAGCGGGATTTAGAGTAATAGAGATAGGATCATTTGTACATCTTAAGGCAGTTCCTCAAATGGCTGACACAGATGAAATTGCAAGAATGATAAAGAAAAAACCTAATGTTGAATATAGAGCATTAGCAGCTAATCTACTCGGAATAGAAAGAGCATATAAAGCAGGAGTAAAAAAAGTAAAATTAACAGTATCAGCAAGTGAATCTCACAATATTAGCAATTTTAATAGAAAACCCAAAGAATCAGTAAAAATATTTAAAGAATGTGTGGATTTAGCAAAAAAATATGACATAGAAGTTTCTGGAGCAATCTCAACTTCTTTCGGATGTCCTTTTGAAGGAGAGATATCCATAGAAAGAATAGATGAATTAGTTTTAGAATTTGTAAAACTCGGAATAAAAGAAATTTCTTTGTCTGATACAACCGGAGTAGCTAACCCAAAAGAAGTATATGAAAAATGCTTATACTTTAAAACTAAGTATAAAGACTTGAAATGGATTCTTCACTTACATAATACTAGAGGTATGGCTTTAGCCAATGTTTTAGCTGGAATGGGAGCAGGAATTATTTTTTTTGATAGTTCATTTGCTGGATTAGGTGGATGTCCTTATGCACCTGGGGCATCAGGAAATTTGGCAACAGAAGATTTAGTGCATATGTTACAAGAAATGGACATTAAAACAGGTATCAATATAGATAAAGCAATCGAAACAGGAAAGTTTATTAAAAAGATAGTTGGACATGATACTGATAGTTATGTTTTAAAAGCAGGGAAAGTCAAAGATTTAGTAAAAGAGAAACCTAAAAAGCAAAACAAAATCAATAAAGGATGAAACATATGGGATATACTATTGGCGAAAAAATAATAAGAAGCCATTCAAATGAAAAGTATTTTGAAAAAGGCGATATTGTAATTGTAGATGTTGATTTTATAATGGCAAGTGATACTACTGCTCCTATAGCGATCAAATCATTTGAACAAATGAATGGTAATAAAATATTTGATCCTCAAAAAATGGCAATAATAATTGATCATGCATCGCCATGCCCTAATAGCAAAATAGCGAATCTGCATAAGTTAATAAGAAATTTTGCAAAGAAAGAAAAAATATTTCTTTATGATGTAGGTGAAGGCATCTGTCATCAATTAATGTACGAGAAAGGGCATGCATCGGAAGGAAAACTAATTGTTGGTGCGGATTCTCATACTTGCACTTATGGAGCTCTAGGTGCCTTTGCTACAGGTGTAGGTTCAACTGATTTAGCAGCCATAATGCTTACTGGTAAAACATGGATGATGGTGCCTGCATCTATTAGAATAAATATTACAGGAAATTTAAGAGAAGGAGTATTTGCAAAAGATTTCGTTCTCTTTTTAACAGGTCTAATAGGAGCGAATGGAGCAAATTACAAGTTGCTTGAATTTGGTTTAGATAACATTACAAATCTTAGCATAGATGAAAAGCTTACCATATCAAATATGTCAATAGAAATGGGAGCAAAAGCTGGTATCTTCGAATCTGAAAACATGAAAGCAGATGAAGAAGCGGATTATGAAAGTATAATAAATATTGACCTTTCAAGGATAGAACCGATGATAGCAGCACCACATCAAGTAGATAATGTTTTTCCTGTTTCGAAGTATAAAGGAATGAAAATAGACCAAGTATTTATAGGAAGTTGTACTAATGGAAGATTTTCTGATTTTGAAGAGGTAGCAAAAATTCTGAAAGGAAATAAAATTTCTCCTGATATAAGACTAATTGCAGCCCCAGCTTCAAAAGCAACCTTAAATAAGCTTTCAGAAAGTGGGATTTTAAAAATATTGCTAGATGCGGGAGCTACAATTATAACACCTGGGTGTGGACCATGTGTTGGAACACTTGGCGGAATCCCTGCTGATGGAGAAAAGGTTTTGTCTACGACAAATAGGAATTTTTTAGGAAGAATGGGCAACAAAAAATCCGAGATTTATCTATGTTCACCAGCTATTGCGGCGAAAAGTGCTTTAATGGGTGAAATAGCAGATTTAGAATAAGGTAGGGTGAAATAATGATAATAGAAGGGAAAAGTATAGTATTATCATATGAAAATGATATAAATACAGATTTAATTATAGCAGGTAAATACACAAAAACGCTTGACATGGAAGAATTAGCTGAACATGTATTTGAAGATTTAGATGAAAACTTAAAAGAGAATATTAAAAATAAGATAATTATAGTTGGAGAAAATTTTGGTTGTGGTTCATCAAGAGAACAAGCGCCATTAGCATTATTACATGGTGGTGTAAGAGCAGTAATAGCAAAATCATATGCAAGAATTTTTTTTAGAAATGCTATTAACATAGGACTTCCTGTACTAACTGCAGATACATCCGTTTTTAGTGATGGTGAAGATTTGCTAATTGATTTGAGAGATGGAACAATAAAACAGGGAAAAACACAAGAACTAATAAAATCAAATAGAATGCCAGAAATTATGATTAATATTTTAAGCAAAGGTGGCCTTATCAAGTATCTAAAAGAAGAAGGCAGTTTTTAACTTTAGAACTTGAAAAAATAAATTATAAGGAGAAAGAAATGAAAAAATCATGGAAAAGTTTAGTGGGATTGCTTTTGATTGTTGCTTTAGTTGGCGGAATTACAGTAGGATGTTCTCAACCGACAGATACATCATCTAGCGAAGCAACATCAGGCAAAGAAGAAGTAAGCTTTATAAGAATTGCTTCAGCGAGCATGGGAGGTAATTTTTTCCCATTAGGAAGTGCATTAGCTCAAATGATAAATCAAAAAATTGAAGGGTTAAATGCAAGTGCTCAAGCTACTGGAGGATCAGCTGAAAACTGTAGCTTTATAGATCAAAAAGAAGTTGAACTTGCATTGGTTCAGTCTGCTACTTTAAGGCAAGCTTATGAAGGAACAGATGGGTTTGAGGGCAGACCTGTAGAATCCATAAGAGGTATAACAGCTATATATTTTAATGAATTTCATATTTTGGTAACAGAATCATCTGGAGTTGAAAAGATAGAAGATTTAAGAGGTAAGAGGATAGCGGTTGGACCCGTGGGTGGTGGAATAGAGATTAACACTAATCAAATACTATCCGTTTACGGAATAACACCTAGTGATTATACACCGGTTTATGGTACAAGAGCTGAAGCTACAGAAGGCTTAAAAATTAATTCTGTAGATTGTCATATTTATGCAACAGGACTAGGGAGTGCTCAGATTACTGAACTTATGGGTACAGGCAAAATCAAACTAATACCTATTGATGAAGATAAAATTGAATCATTGACAGCAGGGAATCCTGAATTTGGACCAAGTTTAATTCCAACAGACACATATGAAAATCAGCCAAGTGATTTAACAACAATCGCTGGATCTTCTCTACTTGTTACCCGAGAAGATATGTCTGAAGAAATAATATATGAAATCACTAAGGCGATTTTTGAAAATTCAGAGTATTTAGAATCTTTCCATCAGTACTTTAAACAAACTAGACAGGAAACGGCCCAAATTGGTATGACTCCACCTTTACATCCTGGAGCAGAAAAATATTTTAAAGAAATTGGTGTTATAGATTGATTAAAGTTTAATTTTCAAAAATAGATTGGAGGATTAAAGTTGTGAGCGAAGATTTAAAGAAGCAATCAAAAAGAAGACCACTAGTTGGAAATGTAAAAAAACTCTCTGCTTCTGTTGCAATATTAATGTCTGTATTTCACTTGTATACTGCTGCATTTAGAGTTTTAGGACCAATACAGCAGAGAAGCATACACTTAATATTTGTTCTGACATTAATTTTTATAAACTATCCTGCAACAACCAAGGGAAGAAAGGATAAACCTACAATTTTTGATTGGATTTTTATAATGTTGTCTTTCGCCTCAGTTGGAAATATTATAGTAAGATTCAAACAGCTTGCCCTTTCGGGCGGGCTGTTTATCCAAACTGATATTATATTTGGGGTTATAACTGTTGTTTTAGTAATGGAGGCAGCTAGAAGAACCATAGGCTTGGCGTTGCCAATATTATCAGGAATATTTATAGCATATGCTTTTTTAGGAAGAAGTGTACCTGGACCTTTAATGCATAGCGGATTTTCATTAGAAAGAATTATACAACACCTTTATATGACAACAGAAGGAATATTTGGACAGATTTTAGGGGTGTCATCTACATACATATACATGTTTATATTATTTGGAGCATTTTTGTCAGCAACAGGTATGTCAGGGTTTTTTAACGATTTAGCATTATCTATAGCTGGACACACAAAAGGAGGCCCAGCTAAAGTGTCTGTACTTTCAAGCGGTCTTATGGGAAGTATAAGCGGTAGTACTTCAGCGAATGTTGTAACTACGGGTAGTTTTACAATACCATTAATGATAAAAACAGGATATAAAGATTACTTTGCTAGTGGAATAGAAGCGGCCGCATCAGCTGGAGGCCAAATAATGCCACCAGTAATGGGGGCAGCGGCATTTATAATATCTGACTCTTTAGGAATACCCTTTGTTCAGATTTTATCAGCTGCATTAATACCAGCTATATTGTATTATATTGGAATATGGACTATAGTTCATTTAAGAGCTTCTAAGATGGGTTTAGAGGGAATACCAAGAGAATCGCTACCAAAATTATTGGATGTCTTAAAATCGAGAGGCCATTTATCTATACCTTTAATAGGAATAATTTATTTATTAGTGAGTGGATATAATGCCTTATATGCTGCTGTTTGGGGAGTAGTGTTGGCTGTTTTAGCAAGTTTAATAAGAAAAGAAACAAGGATAAACATTCCTCTTCTAATAGATGCCTTAAAAACAGGTGCATTGAATGCAGTTCCAGTTGCGGTGGCTTGTGCAATAATAGGAATAGTTATAGGGATTACTTCCTTAACAGGAGCTATTCTAGCATTAGCAAGTGCTATTTTAGATCTTAGTGGCGGGTACTTATTAACGACATTAATATTGACAATGTTTGTTTCAATCATATTGGGTATGGGATTGCCAACAACGGCTTGTTATGTTTTGACTAGTGCTGTAGCCGCACCAGCACTTATGAGGTTGGGAGTCAATCCAATTAATGCTCATTTCTTCGTTTTTTATTTTGGCATATTATCCACTATAACTCCACCGGTAGCTGTTGGTTCTTATGCAGCTGCAGGTATTTCGGGCGCGGATCCAACAAAAACAGGGTGGGCAGGTATAAAAATAGCAGTAGCAGGGTTTATAATACCGTTCATGTTTGTTTATTCTCAAGATCTTTTAATTACACCTGAGAGTACAATAATCTCTACCTTACCGGTACTTATTACTGCTGTAGTAGGAGTAATTGCATTAGGAGCATCAGTAGAAGGGTATTTCATAAAAAATATGCATTTTGTTTTAAGACCGTTACTGTTTTTAGGGGCTATATTATTGATTTTTACAGGAATTAAAACAGATTTGCCAGGGTTCTTAATTGTATCAAGTGTATTTGTTTATCAATATTTGTCGAATAAAAAAGAAGTAAAATTAGAAAAAATAAAGGTATCAGAAGGTGTGTAAAAATATGGAAATAAGAAAAACAACAAAACTAAAGAATTTAATAAACTCTCCTGAAATACTTGTAATGCCTGGAGTTTTTGACTGTTTGAGTGCAAAGATAGCAGAAAAGATAGGATTTAATGCTTTGCAGGTAACGGGATATGGAGTTGCAGCAAGTTTACTAGGAAGCCCGGATATTGGCTTGGTTACTCTGACTGAAATGGTCAATCAAACTAAGAACATTTGTGATTCCGTTGGAATACCTATTATGGCTGATGGAGATACAGGTTTTGGGAATGCAATAAATCTGATAAGAACCGTAAAAGAATTTGAAAAAGCCGGTGCAGCAGGTATAAATCTTGAAGATCAAGTTTTCCCCAAAAGATGTGGACACATGGATGGTAAACAAATAATATCTCTAGATGAAGCAGTATTAAAAATTAAAGCTGCTGTAAGTGCAAAAACAGACAAAGATTTTGTCATAAATGCGAGGACAGATGCAATAGCAGTCTCTGGAATTGAAGAAGCTATAAAGCGAGGCAATGCTTATGCTAAAGCAGGAGCAGATTTAATATTCGTTGAAGCACCTGAAAGAGAGGAAGATATTGAAAGAGTTATAAAAGCAATAAATGCACCAGTAAGTATTAATATGACTGAGGGTGGTAAATCTCCAATGTTAACGGTAGAAAAATTACAGAAGTGGGGTGCAGCTAGAGTTTCTTTCCCGGTCACAGCACTTTTTGGCGCTTACAGAGGGATTTATAACATTTTAGAAGTATTAAAAGAAAAAGGAACAGCAAAACACAATCCAGAACTTATAACAACATTTGGAGAGTTTTTAAGTCTCATAGATGTAGAAGACTTTAACAAGATGGAAAGAGAGTACTTACCAAAAGAAATTTTATTAGACAAATATAAAAATAACGAGGCTTTAAAGTGAAAAAAATTATAATGGATGTAGTCATAATAGGGGGAGGTTTATCAGGATTAATGGCTTCGTTAGAATCGAAGAAAGATAATCTAGAAGTAGCCATAGTATCTAAAAGCATAGCGGGCAAAAGTGGAAATACAATTGTTTCAGGTGCTGCAATGGCTTCTGTTAATGAAATCAATTATGATAGTGAGATTATTTTCAAAAAAGATGTTAACGATTCAGCAAAAGGAATCAACAATGATGAGATGACTGATTTTTTCTGCAAGGAGTCAAAAAAGGTAGTTGATGTATTAACTTCATACGGTGTAAAATTCAAGAAAAAAGATACACAATATGTAACTAAACAACCACCAGGACATAGTGTTTCAAGGTCATTTCCTGTAGATATTTCAGAAGTTGCGTATCATAATAGAGGATTATCAATCCTAAACCCTATTTTAGAAAACGTAAAGAGTAATAAAATAAGCATATTCAATAACACGGTAGCGTTAAAAATTATAAAAAAAGCTAATAGAGTATTAGGAGTTATCTGTCTAGATAAAGAAAAAGAGGAACTAATAGTATTTGTTTCAAAGGTTGTGATAATAGCTGCAGGAGGAGGAGGTAATGTTTATTCGAATACAAACAATACGAGAGACATAACAGGAGATTCTTATACCTTGGCTTTAGAATCGGGATGTGAACTTGTAGATATGGAATATGTTCAGTTTTATCCTACTATGATGTTTAAACCCTTAAAAGTCACAGTATCAAATCCTCTTTTTGGAGAAGGAGCTGTTCTAAAAAATATACATAACAGAGAATTTATGTACGATTATAGTAATAAGGGAAACATTGCTACGAGAGATAGTATGGCTCATGCTATATATAATGAAATCAAAGAAGGTAGGGGAAATCCTAATTACATCTATGTAGATAGTACAAATATTCCAGAAGACATAATAGAAAAAAAATATAAAGAATTTGAGCTTTTATTGAACAATAGGGAATTGAGTTTGATGAAAGACTTACTTCCTGTAGCACCAGCTTCCCATTTTTATTTAGGCGGGATTAAAATTAATAAAAAATGTGAAACTGGTATAGAAGGGTTACTTGCTTGTGGTGAAGCAGCATGTGGAGTTCACGGTGCAAACCGTCTTTCTGGCAATGCTTTAACTGAGACTGTTATATTTGGAATAGAAGCTGGAAAAACCGCAGTTTATTTAATAAAAAATATGAAAGTCGAATCAGACGATTTTGATTTCATTGAAAAAAACAGCACTGAATATGAGAAAAGAATAAGATTCAATAAAGGAGAGTATTCTATTTCTGAGTTAAAAAATTATTTGCGTAATACTATGTGGGAACATGCATCAGTGATTAGAAACAAAAAAAGTCTTATAGAAGGCATAGAAAAAATAGATAAAATAAAGAGGAAGTTGTCTAAAGTTGACATAAACGATACTCATGATTATTATAAACTATACGAGTTAAAAAATTTGTTAAGAATATCTGAAATGATTTTGAATGGAGCTCTCCTTAGAAAAGAAAGCAGAGGTTCTCATTATAGAAAAGATTTTCCGAGTAAAAATGACGAATTTAGAGGAAACTTTGTCTATAAACTAAAAGCAGAAGAGATTGAGATATCTTTTATAAAAAAGGAATCATTGTGAAATTTTGGTGTAAGCAGAGTAAGATAAGCTTTTAAATCATATCAAAATATGTTGAAAGGGATGTATTTATTAATAACATTGTTGCTATATAAATGATCCTTCCAAATTAGAGGCGGTTACTAATTCTCATTTAACATATTTTGCTTTGATAGTGTGCTAGTTTTTTCAATCATCCTCAGTGATCATAATTCTTTGCAAAAAAAGTCATGACAAAGATGTAATGCTAAAAAGACCATCATGTTATCTTCTCATCATCAATGATTCTCTGCACCAAAATCCCTTATCTGATTCCTATCATGGCCTTCATGATAGGATTTGTTAACAAACTAATCTTATCATGAAAGAGGCCTTCTTTTTATATTTTTTCCTAAAATAACTTTATGCTAAGACAAAAGACCATAGCTATGGAAAAACCAATTCTATTATGGTAAAATAAACACAAAAGGAGGTGCGTCATGTCAAAAATAGTCGTATATTCAAGTAATACCTGCCCTCATTGTATTTCAGCGAAAGACTACTTGAAATCAAAGGGTATTGAATTTACTGAAAAAAACGTATCAACTGATATGGAAGCCAGAAAAGAATTGATGGGCATGGGTTATATGGGCGTTCCCATAATTTTAGTAGATGATAAGGTCATAGAAGGATTTAATAAAGCAAAATTAGATGAATTGGTTAAGGAGTAAATATGGATTTTGATTTAAAAACAGGACTTCAGCATAGTGTTGAGAGGGTTGTCGCATATAAGGATACGGCTGCTTCTTTTGGTAGTGGATTAGTAGAGGTTTTAGCTACACCAGTTATGATTGGTGTGATGGAGGGTACTTGTGCAGCTTGTGTTCAGCCATATTTGCCTGAAGGTTATAGCACAGTGGGCACACATGTCAACGTTTCGCATCGTGCGGCTGTTGCTATCGATGGCACTTACTTCACCGAGTGTGAATTGATAGCCATTGATAGAAAAAAACTGACTTTTAGTGTCAAAACATACACTGATGAAAAAACAATCGGAGAGGGAACTCACGAGAGATTCATCATTGATGTTTCAAAATTTATTAAATAATGACTGATAAGGTTTTGAAGCGAATAATGCACGGTAAGCGACATCAATCGAAGTCGTTTTTCGTGCATTTTTTATTTAGTAATTAAACATTTTGGAGGTATAAATCCATGTTGGATGGAAGAATCAGATGCAAGGCTTTGAACAACAAAATCATGACAGCTAAAGAAGCATCGGAACTAATAAAAAGTGGAATGACAGTAGGTGCCAGTGGGTTTACACCGGCAGGTTACCCGAAAGCAGTCCCATTAGCCTTGGCCCAAAGAGCTGAAGATGGAGAAGAAATCAAGATAACCTTGATTACAGGAGCATCTGTCGGAGACGAACTTGATGGCGCATTGACCAGGTCAGGAGTGATAGCAAGAAGGTACCCCTATCAAACAGATGCATCGATGAGGGACGCTATCAATAACGGAACTGTAAAGTATACAGATATGCATTTAAGTCATGTGCCACAGTGGATTAAATACGGTTTTTTTGGAAAAATTGACGTGGCCGTCATTGAAGCTGTCGGTATTACAGAGGAAGGGGGGATCATTCCTTCAACCTCTATTGGTAATTCCAATGTACTGGTCGAAATGGCAGAGACGGTGATTGTTGAAATCAACACATCCCAACCAGTAGAGTTGGAGGGAATTCATGATATTTACGGTTTAGAAAAACCACCTAACAGGAAAGCAATTCCGATTTTCAAACCCGATGATAGAATAGGTACCACCTATATTCCTTGCAACCCTGAAAAAATCAAAGCGGTTGTTTATACAGATATCATTGATAAGACAAGAGATGTTGCGCCAATCGACGATGATTCAAGAAAGATCTCCAATCACATTATCAAATTTCTGTATGACGAAAAGATGGCGGGGAGAATTCCTGAACAACTTCTACCACTGCAATCTGGTGTTGGTAGTGTTGCAAATGCAATACTTGGTGGGTTATGTGAATGTGATTTTAAGAACATTACAATATACTCGGAGGTTTTACAGGACTCGGTTCTTGATTTAATAGACGCTGGAAAGGTTGATTTTGCCTCAGCTACTTCACTGACTATTTCACCCTCGAGATTGGAAGACTTTTATAAGAATTTCGGGAAGTATAGAGACAGAATCATCCTTAGACCCCAAGAAATCAGCAACAACCCAGAGGTTATAAGAAGGCTTGGTGTCATAGCAATGAATACTGCAATAGAATTCGATATCTATGGCAATGTAAACTCCACCAACATTGGCGGTACAAGAATGATGAACGGAATTGGAGGCTCAGGTGATTTTACACGAAATGGTTATATATCAATATTTACGACGGTTTCCACTGCGAAAAATGGCAAGATCTCCAGTATAGTACCATTTGTCAAACATGTTGACCATACAGAGCATGATGTTCAGGTTGTAGTGACTGAGCAAGGATTGGCTGATTTACGAGGGTTAAATCCATCTGAGAGAGCAGATCTTATTATTAAGATGTGCGTCCATCCGGATTTTAAGGATCAACTCAGGGAATATGTAGAGAGGGCTAAGAATACGTCTAAATTTCTACATACGCCCCATGATTTTGCAACAGTTTTTTCGGATTTTTAAGCAACTCGCAAGATTCAAAATAAATAAATCATTTTTGCATTAAATCTTGCATTTTGAAGGCTTTTAATATAGATTTAATATGATAAATGTACATTTGGAGGTATAATTAATGTTTGACAAAGAGAAATTTGAGCAATTAAAAGAGGCTAGAAAAAACTGGGAAGAAAAAGATTTGAACAAATCACTTTCCAGATCACCCGAGAGAAAAGAAGAATTTAAAACTGGATCAGGCGATATAGTTGAAAGATTGTATACACCTGAAGACATTGATGACTTGGACTATATGGATGAAATTGGTTTACCGGGTCAATATCCTTATACCCGTGGCTATCAACCTACCATGTATAGAGGTAGATTATGGACCATGAGAATGTATGCAGGATTCTCCACAGCGGAGGAATCTAATAAGCGATATAAATTTTTGGTAGATCAGGGATCCACAGGATTATCCGTCGCCTTCGACCTACCTACCCAGATTGGTTATGACTCAGATCATCCGCTGGCTGAGGGTGAAGTTGGCAAGGTGGGCGTCGCCATAGATTCTTTAGCGGATATGGAGATTCTTTTTGACGGCATAGATTTGGAGAAAGTAAGCACATCGATGACAATAAATTCTCCTGCATCTGTACTGTTGGCGATGTATATTGCTGTTGCCGATAAGCAAGGCGTATCTCCTGAAAAGTTGAGAGGAACTATTCAAAACGATATTTTAAAGGAGTACATTGCTCGCGGAACTTACATCTATCCTACAGAAGAATCAATGAGACTAATTACAGACATATTTGAATACTGTTCAAAGAATGTTCCTCAATGGAATACTATCAGTATTTCAGGATACCATATCAGGGAAGCTGGCTCTACAGCAGCTCAGGAAGTCGGATTTACTTTAGCCGATGGTATAGCGTATGTTGAGGCAGCAATCAAAGCTGGACTTGATGTGGATTCTTTTGCACCTAGATTGTCGTTTTTCTTTAATGCTCATAACGATTTATTGGAAGAAGTAGCAAAATACAGAGCAGCCAGAAGACTATGGGCGAAAATCATGAAAGAAAGATTTGACGCTAAAAAACCTCAGTCTATGATGCTTAAGTTCCATACACAGACAGGCGGATCGACATTGACAGCTCAGCAACCAGATAACAATATTGTCCGAGTTGCAATCCAGACTCTGGCAGCTGTTTTAGGGGGGACACAGTCTCTTCATACAAACTCTAAAGATGAAGCTTTGGCTTTACCGACTGAAGACTCAGTAAGAATCGCACTTAGAACACAGCAGATTGTAGCACATGAAAGCGGTGTTACCAATACAGTAGATCCTTTGGCAGGCTCTTACTATGTGGAAGCCAAAACTAAAGAGATTGAAGATAAAGCTATGGAGTATATCACCAAGATAGATGAGTTGGGCGGAGCACCAAGGGCAATAGATGCCGGTTACATCCAAAAGGAAATCACAGACGCAGCCTATAAGTATCAAATGGATGTTGAAAAAGGTGATGTGGTAGTTGTAGGCATGAATAAATTCAAAGTTGCTGAAAAAGCGCCTCAAGGATTGTTGAAGGTAGACCCTATGGTTGGAGAGATGCAGAAGAAAAAACTGGTTGAATTAAAAGAAAAAAGAGATAATCAAGCAGTTACGGAGAAACTGACCGCTCTCAAAAAAGCATGTGAAGGCACTGAAAATGTAATGCCTTATATTGTGGAAGCTGTCAGGGAATACGCCACTTTAGGCGAGATATGCGATGTCATGAGAGAAGTTTTCGGCGAATACGAACAAAGCGTAATGCTTTAATAATAGTTGAGATTGAGTCATTAGGAGCCAGCTATACAAAAGTCAACTAAATGATTAAATAGTTAAGAATACTTTGAATAGAATTATGTGCACAAGAAACAAAGGAGTCAATGATTCAGAGACTCCGTAATCAATATATGGGCGTTGTTATAGAGCGTAGTCGAAGTCCTTGCCCGAATGGAGCAATGCAAAGATTGTGTTACACATATTCTTGGCAGCACAAAAGATGGCAGAG
>JAHRFV010000052.1 GCA_019084435.1 Dethiosulfatibacter sp. | reverse complement strand
CATTTTTATTTAGGTCATCACTCTAGAGCCTCCAGCACGAATGCAAGCTTCCTGAGCTTCTTTTATAATTGCCCAAAGTTGATCTGGTTCGCCCTCCATGGTTGTTTCCATAGGACCAACTTCATAGGGAACCCCACTGGCTGCGATTATAAAAGAAGCTCAGGAAGCTTGCATTCGTGCTGGAGGCTCTAGAGTGATGACCTAAATAAAAATGGATTATGTCCCAACTGGCTCCACAATTGGTGAAAAAATTGACAAATATCGAACTAGATAATGGGCTGGTTAAAGTGGAAAGTGATCCCACCCCTACTGTTCTTGCTCTTTGTTCTAGGAGCCTGGCAAATAGTGGTTACTGCCGCTCACGTGTCTCCCATAAGGCCATGGCGATTTGAGCAGGAGTGGGAAGAAGCCATAGAGGAACCTGAGCTTATCTGGATGCATAATCTCACCACTATACTTGAAACAACCGTTGGCTTTGCATTTGCCGTCGTCCTCAGTCTGATCACAGCGGGTGCGATGGTCCTATCCCCTTGGATAAAACGCCTATTATATCCGTTTCTAATTATTTCTCAGACGGTTCCACTTATAGCGGTTGCACCTCTTTTAATCCTTTGGCTGGGTTATGGTTTACTGCCTAAGATTATAATCGTTATTATTGTATGTTATTTTCCGATTACTATGAGCTTCTACCGAATATTTTATCATATTTTATAAAAAAGAGACTCTGTCAGATAAAACAAATCTGCCCATTGAGTCTCTGTATCTAATGCTGACATTTAATTATGCTTCTAAAAAAATCCTTTCGAATTCCTTTCCATCTAATGTTTCTTTTTCCAGCAAAGCTTTCGCCACATCATGAAGTTTATTTAGATTGTCCCTCAATAAAGATTCTGCTTTATGATATGCCTTGTCTATTATAGAACGCATTTCTCTGTCTATTTGAGCAGCCACTTCTTCAGAATAGTTTCTGCTTTTTGCAAAATCTCTACCTAAAAAGACTTCATCATCGTCACCAGAATAAGTCATTGGCCCCAGGTTATCGCTCATTCCATAATGGGTAACCATTCCTCTAGCAATCTTTGTAGCTCTTTGAATGTCATTGGACGCGCCTGTGCTGATATCATCCAAAACAAGTTTTTCAGCAACCCTTCCTCCAAGCAGATGGACCAGAGTTTCTTCCATTTCGGTTTTGGACATATAGTATCTCTCTTCTTCAGGTAGAATCATTGTGAATCCCCCTGCCCTACCCCTAGGTATGATCGAAATCATATGAACAGGATCAGAGTTTGGCATCAATCTGGCTACGAGAGCATGTCCGGCTTCATGGTAGGCTGTTAGTCGTTTTTCTTTGTCGCTGATGATTTTGCTCTTCTTCTCAGGACCTGCAATAACTTTCGTGATTGATTCTTCTATAACATCCATATTGATTTGAGTTTCACCCATTCTAGCTGACAATAAGGCAGCCTCATTCAAGACATTTTCAAGATCAGCTGGTGTAAATCCAGGAGTTCTTCTTGCAATTACTGTAAAATCAACATCTTCAGCGATTGGTTTAAGTCTAGCATGAATTTTTAGAACAGCTTCTCGTCCTTTTATATCAGGTATGCCTATATGTACTTGTCTGTCAAATCTTCCCGGTCTAAGCAAAGCAGGGTCGAGAATGTCAGGCCTATTGGTAGCAGCAATCATTATGATACCTGAATTGTCACCGAAGCCATCCATTTCCACAAGCAGTTGGTTAAGGGTCTGTTCTCTCTCATCATGTCCCCCGCCCAAACCTGCGCCTCTTCTTCGTCCCACTGCATCGATTTCATCGATGAATATGATACAAGGTGCGCTTTTTTTGGCTTGTTCAAATAAATCTCTGACTCTGGATGCGCCTACCCCAACAAACATTTCAACAAAATCGGATCCACTTATGCTAAAAAACGGAACACCAGCCTCACCTGCAACAGCTCTGGATATATAGGTCTTTCCTGTTCCCGGAGGGCCAACCATCAAAACCCCTTTTGGGATTCTTGCCCCAAGTTGTCTAAATCTTTTAGGGTCTTTCAAAAAATCAACAATTTCACTTAATTCCTCTTTCTCCTCATCCAATCCTGCAACATCAGCGAAAGATACTTTTCTCTCAGGGTCTTCCTTGAAAATTTTAGCACGGCTCTTTCCAAAGGACATGACTTTTCCGCCACCGCCGCCACCTTGAGATTGATTCATAAATACAAACCAGAATATAGCAAACAACCCGATCATCAGTATTGTAGGTAGCATTTGAATATAGAATGGTGTGGATGGCGTTGGTTCTCCCTCCATAACCACTAGTCCGGATGCGACACTGTCCGCTAAATATTTATCAAAAACAGAAAACAGAGCGACATCGGGTACATAAGAATTAAAACTGGTTCCGTCTTTCAATGTCCCAGTTACGGTATTATTGACAAATTTTATCTGTGACACATTTTTAGCTTCAAGTTGAGTGACCAGTTCTGTAAAAGTAAGTTCAACGGTTTCCACAGTCTGGTTCGACAACATAGTGACAATCAGCAGTATAACAATAAATATCACAATATAGATGCTTATGCCTTTTGCGAAATTTTTCATTTAGACCTCCCTTCGGCATTCGTTTATTTAAAAATTATTAATTCGAATAGTCGATTTATTATTTTAACACAATCATTTTTTTATTTCAACTATAGGTATTAAGCTGAATAAATTTCTTCTTTCAATACAAAAATATAAGGAATATTCCTATATTTCTCTGCATAATCCAACCCATATCCTACAACAAATTCATCCTTGATCTCAAATCCGACGTATTTTGTCTCAACATGAGTCTTCCTGCCGGATGGTTTGCTTAATAAGGTGCAGATTTCTACGCTTTTGGGTCCTCTTGATTTCAGATTCTCCAGCAAATAAGACAATGTAAGACCCGAGTCAATAATGTCCTCTACTATGATGAGATGTTTATCTTCGATTGTCTTATCCAGGTCTTTGATTATCTTGACAACTCCTGAAGACTTGGTGGATAAACCATAACTTGATACCGCCATAAAATCAATCTCCAGAGGAAGCTTAATCTCCTTCATTAGATCAGACATAAACATTGAAGCGCCATTTAGAACGCATACAAGCAATACATCTTTATTGAGGTAGTCGCTGGTAATTTGCTTTCCCAACTCTTTTACTTTCGCGATGATTGTTTCTTCACTAATCATGATTTCTTTGGTAATTTTATCTAAATCCATTCAATCCTCCTTGATTTCTATAACAATTATTCTTTTAGTTGTATCATCTATCTTATAATGTTCACTCATTCTGTATGGAGCAACCCAGATAATTTCCTTGTCATCAGTCACTATAGGTATCTCTTCTCTTTGCTCTCTAGGTATCTTTTCATCTATAAAAAAGTCTTTGAGCTTTTTAGTTCCATTCATTCCAAGTGGCGTAAAAGCGTCACCGTATCTTCTGGCTCTTACTTTAAGATTTCCAATTATTTTATCATAATCGATAGCAATTTTGTTGTCTTTTTTAGCAAAGTTTGGATTTTTTGTTTCATAGCAGTTTAATTCAAGGTTGATTTCTGAGATGAAAACTGGTATCCCCACAATAATATTATATTCAAAATCCTTAACTTCAGCTTTATTCTTGATGATAATGTTGTCATAAGCTATTTCCAACACAATATTACCTGGTAAATCAAGACGCTTTCCTGTTTCTTCCAGTTCACACAAGGCAACCCCACTTTCAATATTTGAGTATTGGATATTGATAGTGTTTCCCTTTAATTTCTCAATTGCCATCCTTATCAACCGGCTTCTCAATCCAACATTTAATGCATTAAAGCCACTTAAATTAATATGTATCTGCCCTTTGACGCTATTCCCAAGTTCGTTATAGGCATCAAGGGTTAATTTGTAGAGTAAGTCATGGTCTTGTGAGGCTGAACGTGATAATCTAATCAGGCTATCTGAAAATTTGGAATTATATTCATTCTCGATGTAGGGAATCAAGTCTAATCTTAATCTATTTCTGCCATAAATCAATTGCTCGTTTGTCTTGTCTTCACAATAATCATAGCTGTGTTGATGCAGATAGTGTTCAATCTCTTTACGTCTGATTTCCAGAACCGGTCTAATTATGTCATTGGATTTCATGGTCATGCCTACAAGACCGTCGATGCCTGTACCTCTTATGATTCTATGCAAAACCGTTTCTACCTGGTCGTTGAGATTATGTGCAGTTGCTATAAAACCATCACCTTTCTCCTTTAGTACTTTTCTGAAAAAGCCGTATCTTATGACTCTTCCTGCTTCTTCGACTGTCATTTTTAATTCTTTGGCATATTCCGAGGCATTTTTTCTTAGCACTAGACACTCTATATTGTAATGCTGGCATATCGAAACGACAAACGCTTCATCGTGATCAGCATCATCACCTCTGTACATGTGATTTATATGAGCACAAATGAGATGAAAACCCATTTCATCCTGCAACACTCTCAGCACATGAAAAAGAAACACAGAATCGGGTCCGCCTGACAGACCCAGCACAATGTTTTGTCCTTCTCTTATTCCAA
Source organism: Dethiosulfatibacter sp. (assembly GCA_019084435.1). The sequence continues at coordinate 29,698 of JAHRFV010000052.1, read as the reverse complement.
TTTGATTGGTTAAGTTCTTTCTTATTTGCTCAATCATAACACACTTCCTGAAAAATAATTCTATCACTATTATAATCGATTAACAACCTGGTTTGTAATAAATGATGAAAAATGTAAAAAAAAAGGAGAACAATATCACAGGTTCTCCTTTATAGTTTATCGGATTATTCTATTCTCAGAAATGATCATGTTCATCCTGATGTCATGCTGTTCTGTTGGAACCGACTCCAATATTTGAAAATCATAAGCCAATCCTACAAATTTCACTTCAGGTTTAAATCTTGATAGGTATTGATCATAATAACCTTTACCATATCCAATTCTATTTTTCATATCATCAAATGCTAAACCCGGTACAATCACAAAATCTATTTCATCAATTTGGGCAATTTTAACTCTTTCAATGATTGGTTCGGGATAACCGAATGAACTCACCGTCAAGTCTTCGTCCATGTCAGTTATGAAAACTGGAGTCAGTTTGATTTCGTTTTTTTCTGTGTATGGTACGACAACCTTTTTTTGGTTTTGTTTCAACCATTCAGCAATCAAAAAAGTATCCACTTCATTGCCAAAGCTAAGATATATACTCACACAGTTGCTGTCTACAAATTCTTCAATTGTCAATAGCTGCTCCAATATCTTTTTGCTATTAGTAAAGACACTGCTTTTAGTAATAGCACTTCTCATGTTCAGCATTTCTTTTCTGACATCTTTTTTGCTTTTCATTCTCTCACCACCCATTACTCATAATTATATAGCTGAGTGTCTCCAATTGTATATAGTTCAAAGTATTGCATGAAATGAACGTATCTAACGCCTCTATCATAGGTTACTCCACTCTCACCAAACCCTGAAGATACTACAAATAATTTGTTATTATTGTTCTCGTGCAAATAATGGAACAGATTTTTCAGCACACCCGTCTCAATTGAATCAATTTCATCAATGTGAGTGTTGAAACGAATAATGATTGTATTGTTGCTAAGCTCTTTCAATGCTATCAAGTTACTCCACTGGTTATTGTCAGTTTTTTTAATGCCACCTTTTGACACGTCAATCTCCACAATATGAACATTTGAAGGTTTATTACTGTTGTCTATTGGTAGCAATCCCGTGTAAATGCCTGTGTTATTTATGGTGATTTTGTCATCGTATACGGATGGCTTGCCTTTCATGATGTCTAACACCTGAGTATTAGCTGGTACTATAGAAGTATCCATTTTCTTTAAAGGGTAATTTGCAGTCAGCTTGTCGATGTAAATAGCTCCCTTGTTGGTTCTGTCATTGTAAATATTTGCAATATATACATTTTTCAATGCAATTGGATAGACAACATTATTGGGAATATTAGCTGTCACCTCTTTCCAACCATACCAATCAACTTCTTCAGCAAAGTCAATTCGATGTAAAACACCCTCAGCGTCTTCGATTCTTGCTCTCAGCCAGTGATTGCTCCTATCACCAAACACCCACATAGAGAAGCTTTTAGGTTCACCCTCCAGGAGTTTCCCTGTTTCGCCAAATTCTACAAATGTGATAGCCTGGTCATTGGGTTTCATTGTTGTAAAGTCGTAGAAAAGCTTTATACTGTTTCGACCTTCAACACTTCTCTCAAAAGTTATCATCCTTCCATTTGAATCACTAGGATATTGGTTGAGCAACAAACCATTCAGGCTTTCAAAATCATGAATAAGCATCTCATCATATCCAACATAAACTGGTATATTGATTTCTCCTCTATCAAATCTACCTGTCAAAATTCCTGATCCAACGTTTTTCCCGGCTACAAAAACACCTGATATTACGTTTCCGATATTATTAGATACTTGCCACTCGATTTCATTGGCGTTAATGGTTGCAGTCTTACCTTCACCCTCAATCCCCATAAACTCAGGTAGTTTATATTGTTCTGACGTTTGTAACGCAATTTCTTTAATATCAGTTGCAATTTCCTCAACATCATCCAAAACTTCAACTTCGATCTCGCTGCTGACACCATTGTAAGAAACCTTTAGAGTTGCTTTGCCAGATTCAGCGAACAATATACCGTCAGTGCCTATTTTGTTTGCAAGACCAGTCACATTAACCATTGCTCTACTAGCTTCAAACCTAATCGGTACGTAGTATTTATTAAATGCTCTCAACTCGTACTTATAAACCTGGTTCTTGAATAAAGTTGAAGTGATTGGGATTATCTCTAAGTTCATCACTTCATTATTAGCGGGATATCTGTTAAAAGCTCCAAATCCCGATACCATTTGTCGCTCTCTTCCATCAGAAGGACTATTGACCACTGTATACTCACCTATGCCATAAGAATCAACCACCATTTGTGTTGACCCACCCCCATCGAGGTTCAATGCATTCCAAGAACCAAGTTCAATTAGGATTGAAGCTAATTCCGATTGAAGTGACCCGATGGAATGTCTGTTTCTTCCATCAACTGTGACAAGATAAGCTGTATCTTCATCTTTGTTTATACCAATTGCAGTTCTGGGATGTCTTCCCAATATAGTTTCATTGAACTGATAGACTTGTCCATCCTTAACCAAGTGATTAACTCCTCCCGCCGCCCATTCAATATTACTCATATCAAATCCTAAATCAACGATTGTTTCTACAAAAGCGCCTTCTTGAAAAACATTAATAAGTTCAATATTTTTAGAATTGAAAACAATCACAAATCCATCATCCGGTATATCAATAGGTTTTTCACCAATATGAATGCTCCTGATTCTATCTCCATAAACCAGAATCTCCACCAGCCTCCTGTTTACTGTGCTCCCGAGGGATTGGTTCCCCCATGAGCTGTTAAGCATGATTATTTCACTGTCCAATGCGCCGACCTTATTGATTGTATGAAGTGGAAATTCGATACCGCTAACCAATAATTTCATTTTAGGATCTAAAACTGAAATATCAAATCCTTCAGGTCCTTTGACAATTGTTGGAAAACCGAACTGAAAACTATTAGGGGCTGATACGATACCGCTTTGATCAATTATAGTACCGAAAGGAAATGAAGGATTATTAATCGAATAGAACTCGCCATTGATAGCTGCTGTCAAACCCCATTCTTGGGCTATAACAGATAAAGGCTTCTTGATTGAAATCTCATTGGAATAAATTGGTTTTAATTCTGTAAATTCGTTGTCCAGATCTATCTTAAGAATATTTATATTAAGAGGTCCCTCTGTTGTTTCTCTAATAATGTTTATATGCTTCAATCCAGCAGATAATGAATTCTCTGAACGATAATCTATTATCGTCTTCATTTGGGCGTTAACAGTTAAGCTCAGAATAAAAGCAATAATCAAAGTTAATACAATTAGTTTTCTTTTCATCTTATCTCCCTCATTTATTATTGTGTTTACGCACAGGTGCCATTTAATATGTTTAGACGCAATGAAAAATTTAGTGTTCCTGGTTAAGACCACAAATTATACTGATCTTTATTTTTTATGGCTTGTAAAAGTCGCTCACGTCCTTCAGGTATGTCTTTGTAAATATTTTTGAGAAGCTTTTTCACTTCTTCTCTCTTGCTCGTTTTGTCCATAGGGCATGGACTCTCAACAACGGGAATTTGGTTATCTTTAACTGCGCCTATCACCTGTGCTTCCTTTAGATATATCAATGGTCGTATGTTGTATATGTCCTTGTTTGATAGGTATGTTAAAGGCTTGAATGTTGCAAGTTTTCCCGAATAAAGCATGCTCAAAAACATTGTCTCAATAACATCATCAGCATGATGCCCTAAGGCGACTTTGTTGAAACCTATATCATTTATTTTATTGTGCAATGCACCGTTTCTCATCTTTGAGCATAGAGAGCATGGGTTTTTCTCTTTTCTTACATTGAAAACAATCTCTGCTATATCTGTGTCCACTATATAGTAAGGTACATCTATTTTATGGCAAAATGCAACCACGGAGCTCAAATCAAAATCCTCAAATCCCAGTGAAACAGTAACACCTGCCAACTCATATTTAACAGGACTAAATTTTTGATATAGTTTGAGTGCATAAAGTAACAGCATACTGTCCTTCCCACCGGAAACACCCACTGCAATTCTATCGCCATCTTTTATCATTTCATAATCTTCAATTGCTTTTCTCATTCCGCCCAATATCTGTTTCATGTCTACCTCTCGTATAATACTTTGTCTCTTGTCATTATAACAGAATAAAGCAGGTTTTATATTACAATATCAATAATTCATTGTATTCATTAATGATGTGTAACAAATTGACAGTTTTAGGGTTTTATTTGTGAGTGCAATACGGTATAATGATTGGATATGAAAAACTTACAAGGGGTGTTAAATGAGCTTTATTCTAGAGCATTTCACGAATGAATTATCTGTTTTCTTGCTAGCAATGATGCCTATATCTGAACTAAGGGGATCAATCCCGCTGGGAATAAGTCTTGGACTCCCACCAATTGAGGTATTCATAATTTCTGTCGTTGGAAATATTCTTCCTGTTCCCATACTATTGAAGGTTTTCAAACCAATCATCCGGTATATAGCCAGAACACGGGTATTCAGACGACCTGCCGGTTACATATTGAGAAAGGTAGATAAAGGGTCTGAGAAAGTGCTGAAATATGAACTATTTGGGCTATTTCTACTGGTTGCAATTCCAATCCCTACCACAGGTGTATGGACGGGGTGTGGGGTCGCTTCATTTCTTAAACTTGATTACAAGAAGTCACTGTTGATGATCAGCCTTGGTGTTATCACAGCCGGTATTATTGTCATGTCTTTAAGTCTTCTAGGCGTAGCATTCGTCAATATGAGATGATATTTCAACAGAAAAACATTCACTGATAGTTATTGACAAAAATTATCAATATGATATAATTTGCATGATAAAAAAGCCTTATCAAGAGAGGTGGAGGGACGGGCCCTGTGAAACCCGGCAGCCAATGCCAGCTAATGGTGTGAGGTGCCAATTCCCGCGGTATATCCGGAAGATGAGGACCAATATTTGGACTACACTCTTCTCAGGGAGAGTTTTTTATTGGAAAAACCCGGAAATTTATTTTAGGAGGAAAAATATTGAAAAAATGGCTTTTTACTTCGGAATCAGTTACGGAAGGTCATCCAGATAAGATATGCGATCAAATATCCGATGGCATTCTAGATGCGGTTTTTGAAAAAGACCCTAATGGTAGAGTTGCTTGCGAAACTTCGGTTACAACGGGATTGGTTCTGGTATCAGGTGAAATATCGACCGATTGCTATGTCGATATACCAAAAGTAGTAAGAGAAACAATCAAAGAAATAGGATATACTCGAGCTAAGTACGGATTTGACGGTGATACATGTGCTGTTCTTACCGCTATTGATGAACAGTCATCAGATATAGCTCAGGGTGTCAATCAGGCTAAAGAATACAGAGATAAAAGCTTCGATGAGTTCGATCTCACAGGAGCTGGCGATCAAGGCATCATGTTTGGTTTTGCATGTAATGAAACTCCCGAGCTTATGCCTCTTCCAATCTCATTGGCGCACAAACTATCTAAACGACTTGCTTTCGTGCGAAAGAGCAAAACACTTAAATATCTTCGACCAGATGGCAAAACACAAGTAACGGTGGAGTACCATGATAACACACCTATTAGAGTGGATACTATCGTTATCTCTACGCAGCACGATGCTAATGTCGCATTAACTACCATTGAGCAGGACATGTTAGAGCACGTTATAAAAGCAGTTGTTCCAGAATCCTTGCTTGATGAGAAAACAAAGTATTTCATTAATCCTACAGGGCGTTTTGTTATCGGTGGTCCACAAGGCGACGCTGGATTAACCGGCAGAAAAATAATAGTGGATACTTACGGTGGTTATTCAAGACACGGTGGTGGCGCTTTTTCAGGAAAAGATCCTACAAAGGTTGACAGATCAGCCGCTTATGCAGCAAGATATGTGGCAAAAAATGTTGTCGCAGCAGGATTGGCTGATAAGTGTGAAGTTCAGCTTGCCTATGCTATAGGAGTAGCTCATCCTGTCTCAATCATGGTTGACACTTTCGGAACTAATAAGATTGATGAATCCAAAATCGAGACTTTAATTTCAGAGAATTTCGATTTGAGACCTGCAGCCATCATCAAAAACCTGGATTTAAGAAGACCCATATATAAACAACTAGCGTCCTACGGACACTTCGGAAGGACAGATCTGGATCTGACATGGGAAAAAACAGATAAAGCCGATTTACTCAGAAATCTAGCTTTTACCACGAGTTGATACAAAACATCATAGAGCTTGGATATTAGTCAATAATCAAAGGCATACCAAAAAGTTCTGCCCAGCGCAGAACTTTTTTAATTGTAACTCTTTATTAAATCGAATTATCATACTATAATGTTAATGAGGTGTGCTATGGTCAAAAAGAAAAGGAAAAAAAAAGAGTTCAAAATAAATCTAATTAGCATAATTTTTTATGCCCTAGCTTTGTATATGATTTTTACTATTGTTAACCAGCGTCTCGATCTGAATAATATCGAAAATCAGAAGCAAGCCAAAATTGAGGAAAAAAAAGATATTGAGCTGGAGCTTCTTAATCTTCAAGATGATCTAGCTAAAATAAATGACCCGGAACAATTTCTACAAATGGTAGAAAAAATTGCCCGGGACGAATATAAAATGGTCAAACCCTATGAAACAGTTTATATTGATAATAATAAAGCTAAAAACAAGCTTTTCAGTGATGGGAACGAGTGATTGTCAATACTTTTGATATCTCACCTCTAGTGATTGAAGAGTAAGGATCAAATGTCTTTGTATCTCTTCCTGCAATGATTCCATAAGTGTATATTGAAGCGAGTCCTGCGAGTTCTTCCATGGATATATTCTGCACATCCTCAAACTCAAATGCTTTTATCTGTTCCGGATACTCTAATATTCTGCTGATTGCTGAAGCAGCCTCAATCCTAGTCAGAGGTCTTTTTGGATTAAATCTATCTTCTTCAAGATCCATTATATTAAAGTAAACCATCTTTTCAACTGCAGTCAATGCATAATTCTGCACATCAGCCTTGTCACTGAAGCTTCTGGCTGTAGCATCTCCAAATTCAAAAGACCTACTTAGTAATAGCGCAAAGTCTTGTCTGGTAATATCTTCTTGTGGAGCAAAAGAATTCTCGGTTTTCCCTAATATAATGCCATCGGCATATAATTCGAGTATATACTGTCTCGCCCAATGATTGTCAATATCTTTGAAGCCATTTAAATTTGTATCCTCTGTAGACTCATGGTTTTCGGTATCGATGGTTTCAGTTATTTCATCAACCTTTATTAACCAGTTTCTAGCCGCCCATCCCAAACCTTCGCCATTTTCTGACAGAAGATAGTACCAATAATACCCACCTTTCATTTCTGCTTCTTTTCCTACAAAATATGTTTCTCCATCATTTAATGATGCTATTATCCCGCCATCCGGTTGCTCTCTAAGATTCAGACCTGAAGTGGTAGCCATGAACGAAACCTGGACCTTATCACCAATATCTGCGAGTATGATATCTCCCGAATGGTTTTCCTGTGGTGTGGGCACATTCAAAGTTCTACTAGGTGTGCCTGTATTAGGTAAATAACTGAAATCAATCGCATTTATCGGTTGGTTATATTCATTCCTTATCACTGTATAAATCAAATCCTGAAATGTATAGCTTTTCCCTGAAGCATAGGCGACATTGGGGTTATTGCTTGCTACAAATCCATTGTATCCCCACAAAGCAAAATACCAATTTTCCAATACGTTGGGGTCCATGTTGCCTACAGAAGGCAGATAAGCCCACTTTGAGGTTGATGCGCTAGCTCCCCACTTCTCCATTAGAACATCTATACCAGCTTCAACATTGTAAGCAATGTCATATCTCAATCTATAATCATCGTATAGACTTCTGGAGTTATTTACTTGCATAAGTCCGATACTACCTGCCGATCCTGTTCTCACTGAACGGCTTGCCTCATCATAGTGCCTGAAAACAGACTCAACCCTAGCCAATGCCATTACAATAACTGATGGCACCCCTCTTTTTTGGGAGATCTCAGTTATCATTTTTTCCAACTCTTCTCTTGAAGGATTTATGTAATCTGCATAAGCCAATACTGTTGAATTTATTAAAATCAAAAAAACTAAAATAAATGTAATCTTTTTCATAAGCACTCCCACTAAATTTGATTGATGATATCCATCACTTCATTAGTCAGTCTATTGCTAAATCTATTTGCTGTATCAAAATCTTGTCCCACGACTGACGAATATATTTTAATTTTGGGTTCTGTTCCTGATGGCCTCAATACAAACCATGAACCATTATCTAAAATGAATTTAAGCACATTGGATTCAGGTAGTCCGGTGTTAGTAAAAGTGTTTTTCTCGAGATTTTTCGTTTTACCTGTCTGATAATCGCAAATCGATGATACTTTACAGTCACACATTTGATCTATAGGTGAATTTCTAAAATAATCCATGATTTGAATGATTTTTTCTCCACCTTCCTTGCCTTCCATAGTCAAGGATTTCAGATTATCAACATAGTACCCATGCCTATCATACAAGTTTTCCAATTCGGTCAATAAATCACTTTGAAGCATTTTGTAGTAGGCGGCCATTTCACATGCAATCAGAGTCATAGTGACAGCGTCCTTGTCTCTGACATAAGGACCCATAGTGTATCCTATGCTTTCCTCATAGCCAATAATGAAATCTTTTTCTCTAGTTTTTGAGAAGTGCTCCATTTTTTCGCCAATATACTTGAATCCAGTTAATGTATCCAAACATTCTGCGTCATAGTATTCAGCTACTTTTCTCCCCAGTTCGCTAGTTACTATTGTTTTGATGACCAATGGATTAGTCGGCATGGAATTTTTTTCTTTCAATGTTGATAGTATATAATTAATGAACAAAGGACCAACTTGATTGCCACTTAAAAGTTTATACTCACCAGATTTACTTCTTACAGACAGACCTACCCTATCACAATCAGGGTCATTGGCAATCACTATATCCGCCTCAACCTCTTTTGCCTTTTTGTAAGCCAGCTCAAAAGCCTTTTCATCCTCAGGGTTCGGGTATCTCGCTGTTGTGAAATTAGGGTCAGGCTCGATTTGCTCATCGACAAGAAATACCTTCTCATAACCACACTCACTAAGTACTCTTCTCACCGGAACGCTACCAGTGCCATTCAATGGTGTATAGACTATTTTAATATCTTTGTCCAAGTTTTCTCTCAGTCTCATAGCTTTTACATTTTTAATAAACTTGTCATCTATTTCATGTCCAAGCAAAACTATGTCTCCATTATCCAAAGCTTCATCGTAAGATTTTGTTTTAATAGCCTCAAAAGATACCTTTTCAATCATCCCAATAAGCTCTTCGGCCATTTCTGGCAACATCTGGCACCCATAATCCCAATAGACTTTGAATCCATTATACTCAGGTGGATTATGACTGGCAGTAAAAACAATACCTGAAGTACAACCTAATTCTCTTACTGCAAATGATAGTTCTGGTGTGGATCTGATGCCATCATATAAGTAAGTCTTGACACCTGAAGCAGCAAGCACTCGAGCGGCCATAACTGAAAAATCTTTTGACTTATGACGGGAATCATGTGCTATCACACAGCTTTTGCTTTCATGCCCTGATTGAATGATAAAATCAGCCAGTCCCTGTATGGCTCTACCAACAATGTGCTTGTTTATGCGATTGGTTCCCGCACCAATTATTCCTCTCATCCCCCCTGTACCAAATTCAAGTTCCTGATAGAATCTATCCTTGATTTCTTCCTGATCTCCTGAAATTCCTTTAAGCTCCTCTTTTATGTCCTGATCAATGTAGGGACTGTTCAACCATTCATTGTAACGATCCAGATATATCATAAAAACACCTCCACTTAAACATTATCATGATGTGATGGTTCTTAAATAATCCATAAAATCATTCTTGATATCATCTTTTCGAAGAGCAAACTCTACAGTTGCCTTTAAAAATCCTAACTTATCGCCGACATCATATCTTTCGCCCTGGAATTCAAAAGCATACATCTTCTCTTTTTGAGCCAATACTTTAAGAGCATCTGTTAACTGTATCTCTCCTCCTGCTCCCGGTTTGGTATGTTCAAGCACCTCGAATATACCTGGGGTTATTATGTATCGCCCAAGTATAGCTATATTTGTCGGTGCATTTTCCATGTTCGGTTTTTCAATCAAATCATCTACCAGATAGAGATTCTCACCTATTTTTTCACCAGAGACAATACCATACTTATCAACATCCTCAGGCAAAACACTCTGGACTCCCAAGATGGTTGATTCATATGTTTCATACTGTTCCATCAATTGCAGCAGGCAGGGTTTCTCCGAATACACGATGTCATCACCTAAAAGAACTGCAAATGGTTCATCTTTGATAAAAGCTTTTGCACAATGGATGGCATGTCCCAAGCCTTTTGCTTCCTTTTGTCTTATATAATGAATATTTACCATTTCCGAAATATCTTTGACAATTCTCAGCAAATCTTGCTTGCCCTTTTGCTCCAAAGTGACTTCCAGTTCGAAGGATTTATCAAAATGATCTTCTATTGCTCTCTTGTTTCTACCTGTTATGATCAATATGTCCTCTATACCAGAATTGACTGCTTCTTCAACAATATATTGAATAGTAGGTTTGTCTACTATTGGTAGCATTTCTTTCGGTTGTGCTTTGGTTGCCGGTAAAAATCTGGTGCCCAAACCGGCAGCCGGAATTATAGCCTTCTTTATCAGCATCAGTATCTCTTCCTTTCATCTGTTAAGAGAGAGCTGGAATATACATCCATATTATCTAAAGCCTTACCTGTTCCTAAGGCGACGCAAGATATCGCATCATCAGCAACCCTGACAGATACCCCCGTTCTTTTAGCTATAAGTTTATCCAATCCATGTAACAAACCTCCACCTCCAGTCAGAATAATGCCTTTCTCACTGATGTCAGCTGCCAATTCAGGTGGTGTCCTTTCTAAGACTGAGTGTACAGCATCCGCAATAGATGTGACTGTTTCTTCCAATGCTTCGAGCATATCAGTAGAAGAAATGGTTAAATTTTTAGGTAGTCCAGTAACAAGATTCCGACCCCTCACTTCTACAAATTTTTCCTCATCCTCTGGAAAAGCTGCCCCAATTTGAATCTTTAAATCTTCAGCACTTCTTAAGCCAATCATTACATTGTATTTTTTTCTGATGTATCTGACAATAGCTTCGTCAAATTTATCACCTGCAATCTTGATTGATTTGCTGACTACAATACCACCCAGTGACAATACCGCAACATCGGTAGTACCACCACCCATGTCGATTACCATGCTTCCAGATGGTTTTGACAAATCGATTCCAGCACCTATAGCAGCGGCTACTGGTTCTTCAATCAGATAAGTCTTGCTTGCTCCTGCCTGGTTACAGGCATCAATAACTGCCCTTTTTTCAACCTCAGTTACACCACTTGGCACACAAACCATAACCCTCGGTTTAAATATTGTGCCTCCTACCGCCTTTTTGATAAAATATTTAATCATTTTTTCTGTAATATCAAAGTCAGAGATGACACCATCTCGCAACGGCCGTATTGCAACAATATTCCCTGGTGTTCTACCGAGCATCATGCGTGCTTCTTCTCCAACAGCCAGTATTTTGTTGGTATTTCTATCAATAGCAACAACAGAAGGCTCCTGTAAAACAATCCCCTTTCCTTTTATATAGACAAGCACTGAAGCAGTGCCCAAATCAATTCCCATATCTGTTCTGAATCCCATATTTTTCCTCCATATTTGTTATCTTTATATTATACATCATTTTTTTGATTATTAAAGTCCTTATTTGATTTTTCTGGAATAAGCAAGGCCTGTGTCAGTTATTGATATTCCTCCTTTTGCCGTTTCTTTAAAATTTTCATGCATACCTCTGCCTACATTATACATGGCTTCCACTACTTCATCAAATGGAATGACCGATACAATCCCAGACAGGGCAATGTCAGCAGAAATAATAGCATTGACTACACCTGACGCATTGCGTTTGGAACATGGTGATTCTACTAAACCTGCTACTGGATCACATATAAGTCCCATAATATTCTTAAGTGCTATCGCAGCAGCGTCAAGTGATTGTAAAGGACTACCTCCATTCATTTCGACCAGGGCAGCGGCAGCCATAGCGGCGGCTGAACCGCACTCAGCCTGACAACCTCCTTCTGCACCTGACACAGTCGCATTGGTGGAGATGATTTTGCCTATGCCGGCAGAGGTTAACAGACCTCTTATCATATCTTGTCGAGTTAAACCGTTTTTTTCTGCAATTGTCAGGATTGCAGCTGGGATTATACCGCAGGATCCAGCTGTTGGAGCTGCACATATTTTCCCCATGGATGCGTTGTATTCAGAACAGGCGAATGCCCTTGCCATGGCCTTGGTGATCCACTTTCCTGACATAGATCTTTCAGAATTGGAAAATTCCATCATTGTTTTTCCTTCTCCACCGATAATACCCCCAAGGGTCTCAACCTTTTTATCTATTGAAAATGATGATGAATTCTCCATAATTTGAAGTATGACTTCCATTCTACTGAATACATCTTTTTCTGATATATGATTGTTCTTCATTTCATCCAGAAGTACTATCTCCCATATAGACTTGTTTAATGTGTCGCATGCTTTTAAAACATCATTACCATTTCTATACATTCTTATTCTCCCTCACAGGTTTGATTTCTATGACGAATATCATTTCTTCCAGTCCTTTTATTTTTTCTAGAACTTCATTTGAGACAATTTCATCGGTTTCAATAATCATCGAGGCCTCATTCTTGCTATTGTCTCTTCTGACTTTCATATTACCTATATTGATATTGTTCTCTGCTAACAAAGTAGTCACTTTGCTTATGATACCTTTCTTGTCTACATGCTTTGTCACGATAGTAAAGTAATCACCTGTCAGTTCTACATTGAAAGCATCTATAGCGTTGACAATGACTGCTCCACCGCCAATGGAAGATCCTGTAACCGTTATGTATGAGCCATCGCTTTTTTCAATTGAAAATTTTGCCGTATTGGGATGTAAACCTGAGATATAATCTTTTTCAAATGAAATGTCTATTCCTCTTTCCGTTGCTATGAGCAATGAGTATCTCAATTTTTCATCATCTGGTTCCATTCCAAGTATACCCGCTACCAGCGCCATTTCAGTACCATGTCCTTTGGCCGTTTCAGCGAATGATCCATATAATGTGATTTTTACGGACCTGATATCGCCATCTGCAATGTATCTGGCTATTTTCCCTAATCTGGAAGCACCAGCAGTATGCGAACTAGAAGGCCCGACCATTATAGGTCCTAAAACGTCAAAAATTGAATTATATTTTCCCATAATCGGTATTCCTCTCATTTAATTCCATTGTGAGTAAATTATGTCAGATATTGTTATTATATCAGATTATTAGTTTTTTTTCTTGTATAAAAATAGCAATGATCAACAGGGTTCTTGGATTCAGTTGGCGTTTCATACGCCATCTGAACCTTAGAAACCGTTATCCAGGGACTCTACAGTGCTTATCTCCCATTTATAGAAGTGGGAGTCTTAGCACTGTTAGTCATCGGATAATGTGCAATTGATTCAGGTGGTTCATTCCAAAAATCACATTCTTTTGGTTTTGTTGCTTTGAATACTCCCGTATGGTATAATATTTTTACATTTCTATGAATCTGATCTGAAACCCTTCTAGAATTTACCGGAATCTCACTGAATTTAAAACAAATTAACAAAAAAAATCTAATATGTAGGGAGTGATGTATTGATGTTGTCTTGGAAAGATATGCTTAAAGATAACATACTTAGAATCGAGGATTTAGACAAGGTGTTGCATATGTCGCCCGAAGAAAAACAACATTTGATTGAAGTGTCTAAAAGACATCCTATGCGAATTACTAAGTACTATTTTGATTTGATTGATTGGTCTGATAAAAACGATCCAATCCGTAAACTCTCTGTTCCTCATGGAATGGAATTGAATAATGCGGGTGATTATGACACAAGCGGAGAAGCTACAAATACAAAAATGCCCGGTCTGCAGCACAAATACAGTGCCACAGCATTGGTGCTTTCCACCAATGTATGTTATATGTATTGTCGCCACTGTTTTAGAAAGAGAATGGTAGGTTATTCAACAGAGGAAGTTAACCAAAGAATGACTGAATCCATTTCCTATATAAGAAATCATGGTGAAATAAACAACGTATTACTTTCTGGAGGCGATTTTTTTGCTGTTCCCAATAAAGTAATTGAAGAATATCTCAAGAATTTAAGTTCCATAGACCATCTGGACTTCATAAGACTCGGGTCTAGAACTCCAGTAGTTTTTCCTCAAAGAATCTATCTGGATGAAGATCTTCTGAGTATTCTAAAAAAATACTCCGCTATCAAAGAGACAATCGTAATAACCCAATTTAATCACCCGAGAGAATTAACTGAAGAAGCAAAAAAATCAATTAATGCACTTAAAAATATTGGTATTTCTGTAAGAAATCAAGCGGTTCTACTAAAAGATGTGAATGATGATCCGGATGTAATGGCCCGATTGCTCAGTGGACTGACGGCTATGGGAGTTCATCCTTATTATGTGTTCCAATGTAGACCTGTGCAGTTTGTCAAAAGCCATTTCCAGGTGCCTCTATATGAAGGAATTGAGATCATAGCCAAAGCTAAAAGCAAGCTAAATGGTATCAGCAAAGGCTTTAGGTATGCCCTATCCCATCCTGATGGTAAGATAGAGATTTTCGGAAAAACTGAGGATGATTTTATTTTCAAGTTTCATCAGAGCAAGAATAAAGCAGACAACGACAGATTATTCATGCAACCTATCAACAAAAATGCAACCTGGCTGGATGATGATCTCAAACCAATAGAATAGAAATAAGAATTTAACGGGGTGAAATAAATACCCCGTTTTTTGTTGTTTAAATTAATATATTTATGCAATTTATTAAGTTTTTATATATTATTCTTGACTTTATATTTGATAGTTGTATAATAAAAATATTATTCTACACACTGGAGGCAAACAAATGATTAAAGCAGGAATAATTGGAGGAACGGGGTATGCAGGGCAGGAATTGGTTAGATTGCTTCTCGAGCACCCAGATGTAGATATTAGCTTCATATCCTCATCCTCTAATTTTGGGAGAGACTATTTGGAGTTATACATGAACTACTATCATCGAATGAATATTGAATGCATAGAAACACCAACCAATATAATTGATTTTGACATTGATGTACTATTTATCGCATTGCCCCATGGTCACTCTTCAAACTTGTTGAGCAAAGAGATTCTCGAAAAAATGAGAGTAATCGACTTAGGCGCTGATTTCAGATTGACAAATGTAGATGTATATAATCAATGGTATAATTCGAACCATCCCACTCCAGATCTCATTGATTCAGCTGTATATGGACTGTGTGAACTGAATAGGGAAGCTATCAGAAAAACTAATCTCATAGCTAATCCAGGCTGCTACACGACATGTAGCATATTAAGTCTTGCACCTCTAGTAATCAATTCTCTGATTGATCTTGATTCAATTGTGATTGATGCCAAATCCGGTATAACCGGTGCTGGCAGGTCTTTAAGTCTGTCCACTCATTATTCCGAATGCAACGAAAATATGAACTCATATAATCCTTTAGGGCACAGACATACCCCTGAAATAGAAGAGAACCTTTCACTTCTGGCAGGACAAAAAATCCAGTTGAGTTTTGTGCCACATCTCATACCGGTTAATAGGGGTATTCTAACAACCATCTATTGTAAACCTAATCAACTTCTGAATTATGACAGAATAAGAGATGCATTCATTGATGCCTATGGCAATGACAAATTTATCAGGCTTTTGCCAAAAGGAATCCCAGCTGAGACAAAGTGGGTTAAGGGTTCAAATTATATTGATATCGGAGTATTTCTTGACGAAAGAACAAACCAAATCATAATAACGTCAGCATTGGATAATCTGATAAAAGGCGCGGCGGGTCAAGCAGTGCAGAATATGAATATCATGTTTGAGCTTAAAGAAGAAACTGGACTGGATCGAGTATCCATGTTTCCAGTTTAGACCAAGGAGGACAAAATGAAAATAAACCATAACGGGGTAACTGAACCATCTGGATTTTATGCGTGCGGGCGATATACGGGAATGAAATACAAAAGAAGAGACCTAGCTATTGTCTATTCTAATGTGCCGGCTAAATATGCCGCAGTGTTTACAACCAATCGAGTAAAGGCCGCATCAGTTATCAGAAACAAGCAACTGTTAAATGATAAGTCTCTGATTCAGGCAATTGTCATCAACAGCGGCCATGCTAATTCCTGCACAGGCGAACAGGGAATCATCAACAACCAGAGAATGGCAGAGTCATTGGCCAGTGCACTTAAATTAGATGTGAATTCTGTACTGACTGCTTCTACAGGCGTAATTGGAGTGCAGTTACCAGTTGATATAATTAGTGAAGGTATAGAGAAGTCCTGCATCTTCTTGTCTGATGACCGTCAGGGCGCTATAGATGCAGCATCTGCAATAATGACAACCGATACAGTTTCTAAGGAAGTCTCTTTGCAATTTACAATAGGTAAAAAATTGATTAAAATTGGCGCTATGGCCAAAGGCTCCGGAATGATTCATCCTAACATGGCTACCATGCTAGCATTTATAACGACTGATCTGAATATTTCACAATCATTGCTTCAGAAGGCAATGTCTGAAAGTATCATAGATACCTATAACATGATTTCAGTTGATGGCGATACCAGTACGAATGACATGGCTTGTATTTTAGCCAATGGGTTGGCTTGCAATGACGAAATCATAGAAGAGAATGAAGATTACCAAACCTTCAGTAAGGCCTTGAATATCATCAATATTGAATTAGCCAAAATGATTATTAAGGACGGGGAAGGCGCTACAAAAACTCTCGAAACGATAATTAAGGGAGCTAAAACCAAGGATGATGCCCGATTGTTATGCAAATCGATTATTAACTCAAACTTGGTAAAAACAGCCTTTTTTGGAGAAGATGCGAACTGGGGAAGAATTATTTGTGCCATGGGTTACTCAGGTGCATACATGAACCCAGAGGGAGTTTCTCTAATGATTAAAAGCAGATTTGGCAGCATAAGACTTGTAGAAAACGGTATACCATTACACTTTAATGAAGAGTTGGCAGCAGAGGTTTTAAAGGGTAACTCCATTGAAATACAGGTTAATCTACTGGATGGTGATAGCGAAGCAAAAGGATGGGGCTGTGATATGTCATATGATTATATTCGAATAAATGGAGACTACAGAACATGATAGGGGAAGTGTTAGAACAAGAAAAAATCTATGTGATCAAAATAGGAGGCTCCATTCTGGATTGTGATGAGTCTTTAAAGGCCTTCGCCAAACAGATACAACAACTTCACTCATCAGGTGTTTTTGTCGTCATTATACATGGCGGTGGAAATGACATTAGTCATATGCTAAAACGTCTCGGCATTGAATCCAAGTTTGAAAAAGGTCTCAGAATTACTGATTCGCAAACAATAGAAGTGGTGGAAATGGTTCTTTCTGGGAAAAATAATAAAAGAATTGTCTCAGAATTGCAACTTAAAAAGCTAAGTGCAGTTGGAATATGTGGAAAGGATCATAACCTTATTCAGTGTAAAAAGAAAGCTTCTGATGGTCAGGATTTAGGCTTTGTAGGCGAGATTTGTTCTATTGACACGTCAATCATTCGATTGTTGTTAAGTAACAATATAGTGCCGATAATATCTCCAATAGGCGCAGATGAAACAGGTCTATCCTATAACATTAATGCCGATACAGCTGCTTCTGCAATAGCTTCATCACTTAAAGCCCGAAAGCTGATTTATATAACTGATGTTGATGGTATTTACATGGATTTCAAAAACAAAAAAAGTGTTATTCCAAGTATAACACCTGCATATGGTAATTTTCTCATAAATGATGGCATCGTATCAGAAGGGATGATTCCAAAAGTAAAGAACTGCATTAATGCGTTATATACAGGCATCGAAAGTGTTCATATCATCAATGGTACAATTAAAAATATTTTGGAACAACTTGAACTAAACTTACCGGTAGGAACAACCTTTTATCCGATAACTAACAGTGCTAAGACTCCCACTTCTATAAGTGGGAGATAAGCACTGTAAAGCCCCTGGATAACGGTTTCTAAGGTTCAGATGGCGTTTGAAACGCCACCTGAACCCAAGAATCCTGTTGATCGATAGACACTCTGATTAGTTAATCTGGAGTGCTTTTGATTTTATCTGGCTTAAAATAATAGCAGTGAAGATGACAAATATTCCTATCATTTGTACTCCATTCAATAATTCATTATGGATGAAAAATCCACCAATTAAAGCAACAACTGGATTTAGATTGCTGTAAAGTGACGCTCTGTTGCTACCAATCTGATCAGCACCCCATATCCAAAGGGAATTGGCTAAACTGATGGCTATGGCACCTGAGAAAATTATACTCATCCATACTTGAATGGGTAGTGTTGAATAGTTGAAGTTTACTGCTTCTTCAAATGACCAAAGGAAAAAAATAATTGAAGTTGGTATAGTAGCAACCGTTGTTATGGCTATTGGGTTATTAGTCTGAACATTTTTTTTAGAATTGATAGTGAATAGTCCATAGAATAGCTGAGCCACAAAGACATAAACTATACCCTGAACTGGTATCACATCAAACTCAGTTGCGTTGCCAGCGGTTGTTATGATGATGACTCCAATCAGAGACATTGTAACACTTACAATTAATCTTGAGCTGGCTTTTTCTAATCCCATCACTGAATTGACCAGTAATACAGTCACTGGTAGCAAACCGAAAACGATTCCTATAATTCCTACAGGAAGAATTCTTAGACCCAATGCGTAAAATATCTGAAATAAATTAAAAAAAACAATAATCATAAGATTTTTTCTGAATAAACTGGGAATGTCCCTAATATTTAACTTTCCTCTAATATATAGAAAAACAAATGAAGTCAAAAATGCTACAGTAAGTCTCAGAAAGCTCATAAAAAAAGGGCTTATGTAGTCAAATGCAGTTTTCATAACGGTTGGAGTCAATCCCCATATAATAGGAACGCTGGCTATCAATAGATATGTTGTTTTACTAGTTTTCGCAGTCATGTGATCTCCCAGAAAATAACGATATCTATAAGTATAATGTCTAATAATGAAATGTCAACTCTATCTATACACCTTTGAAACGTATTCAGAGGTGAAAGCCTTCAACAAACCACCGTATGTGAGTTTAAAACATAATACATCTCCTGGTTTATATTCGTGCTGACAGCTGCTTAAATCAACAATCAAATGGTCTGAACTAGCTCCCACAACAACTATATTCTCATCACAGCAAATCAAACCATCCGTTTCAACGTCCTGCCTTCCGATAGCACAAATGCCTCTTGTCATGATTCCCTTATCCTGGAAAACAGGTTTGTTGCCGAATGCATCCATCCCAATCTTTCCAACTGGTAATGACGGCTTTTCTTTGACTTCAATAATTTCAACCTCAAGGATAAAGGCATCGTCAAAGGTTCCTTCAATGGCATTGCCGTAAGCTGTCTCCCTACCAAGGACAAATGCTTCACCTATTCTCAACATGTTGATGCCATCAGGTATATTTCTTTTATCAAGTAAATATAAGGAACTTGAATTTCCTCCTGAGATGATTTCCAGCTTGATGTCAAATTGATTCTCTATCTTATTCTTGTAATCTACAAGCTTTCCGAGATTTTCTTCAGTGGGAATAACCCCACCATAGCAAGTCAGATTTGTGCCAATCCCTTTTAATTCAATATTTTTGAGTTTTAAGACTTCTGTGATAGTTTTCAAAAGTTCTTCTTCATTGAAAATCCCTTCCCGTAAATCGCCTAAGTCAATCATCAGAACTACTCCATGAATCTTATTCTGATCTTTAGCGGACTGATTCAATAGTCTAATGGTTTTAATCTCTGAGTTTAATGATACATCTGAAAACTCAACCACTTCAGAGGTCTCTGAGGGCATTGGCAAACGCAACATATACACAGGCAATCCCTTGTTTTGAAGTCTTTTCAGATTCTCGACTCTGGAATCAGCCATATAATCCACGCCACCTCCAATAAAGGCATCAGCTATTGAACTATCCGCGCAGAAAACTTTAGTTACTCCTGCTACTTTTATGCCTTTATCATTACACTTTGATGTTATGTGTTTGACATTGTTTTCAATTTTATTCAAATCAATCATTATTCTTGGATACATAAATTTCTCGCTTTTTATCATGGTTTCACTTCTATTCCTAAAGATTTTATCAATAGTTTAAACGCGACGTCGGGATACTCCTTCGACATGACTCCTAAAGACGCCATAATATAATCATTATCGATCAATATCTCAGCCTCTGCGGTTGGAAACATTTCATTACCTTTGACATTGGCTATTACTTTTTTGATGATATCTGTTCGACCTGGCAGTCTTGTCAGCGCGCCACCTGTGCCTACTATGTATTTGATCTTTGTCAAGTCTTTACCTTCAGCGACTTTTTTCTTTCCGGCTGTCGAATACAGATCTCTGAACTTGCCTGCATGCCTCTGCAGTGACAAAGCAACAGCCTTTTCAGTCAGCAATTCAACAAATCTAATTTGTAGCTCGTTGGTTGGAATAGGTTGATGATTCAATATCAGATTATCCACTTCCTCTGCTGTCACCTTTAGTCTTTTTGTGATTTCTTCAATACCTATCAATTCGACTATATTCTTCATGTTGATGTATACACCCAAATCCCCTTCAACCGTTCGCTTTGCTTTAGGTTCTGGGCTAATCAGAATTTTTTCAACTTCCTCCGATCCTTCAGTCACAGAATGCACATCGGTTGTTGCACCTCCTACATCAAAGGTCACCGTATCTCCGATCCTGTCATAAAGCAGCTGACAGGCAATCATCACAGCACCCGGAGTAGGCACTATGCTTCCATTTACCATATCTCGGACGTGTTCCATTCCTGGAGCATGTATGATATGCTTCTCAAAAACATCTTGGATGACATGTCTAGTCGGTTCAATATTCAATTGATCTATTTTTGGATATACATTTTCGACAATATGCAGTTCAATCTTTTTACCTTCAAAAATCTCTTTTATTTCATCCTGATTTTCAATATTTCCGGCATAAATCACAGGAATGTCAAGTCCTAATCCAGCTATGATTTCTGCATTATAAATAGCAGTATCTCTTTCTCCGTAATCGACACCGCCCGCTATTAGAATAATATTAGGATTTATTGATTTGATTTTATTCACATCTGTCCTTCTTAGTCTACCGGCAGTTACCATGTGTATGTTCGCACCAGCCCCCAATGCCGCTTCTTTGGCCGCTCTAACCGTCATGTCATATACAAGCCCGTGTACAGTCATTTTCAGTCCACCGGCAGCTGAGCTAGTGGCTAAAAAACGATCATAAGAGATTTCAGCAATATTTAGCTTTGATTTGAGATCATCAAGTGCATTGTTGAGTCCAATGATGACGTCTCCCTCCAAAACGCTGGTAGGCGCCTGTCCCTGACCCATAAAACATGGGTCAGGGGTGGCAATTCCATTAAAGGCGTTGATAACAGTTGTTGTACTGCCGATTTCTGCTACCAATACGTCGATTCTCATTTCTGCATTTCCTTTCTCTTCTTCACAAGAAAAGTTGCAACATGAATACCCTTGGAGCCTTTTCCGAAGCCTGCGTCAACACCGCTCTGCACTGCTATTTCCGGAGTGACTTGTGTTCCTCCGGTGATAATGATGACTTTGTCCCTGATGCCTTTTTCTACACAAAGCTCATGGATTCTTTTCATATTTTTGTAATGAACATCGTCATGGCTAATAATTGTTGACGCCATTATAGCATCCGCATTTAGTTCTATAGCAGCATCCACCAGTTTTTCCAAAGGACATGACGTCCCCAGATACTCAACTTCTATGCCAAATTTTTCTATACCACCGTGTTTGATATCAATGACTTCTCTCAATCCTACAGAGTGCTCATCCTGACCTACCGTTGCGGCAACAACCTTCATGGGATTTTTTTCGATTTCATCCCACAGTTCATCGAAGCTGAGTATTTCAGGCTCTTCCGGTATTTCCAGCGTTGACATATCCAGATCAAAATCAAGCTTGCCTTTAACCTGAACTCTGACACCTTCTGACGGATGGAGAACTTCCACATGAATAGCCTCAGGATCTCTCAGGTTCATCTTTTTGGCAAATTCAACAGCTGCGAACTCAGCGACTCTTTTTGATGTTGGAAGGCAAATCTCTACAACTACCGTACCATCAGCCAACCATTCCATTTCAGGTTTAATCATATTGGTGTTTCTGTACTTTTCTGATTCTACCATTCTGACGTTCACATTATCGTTTTCGTCTAATTCATCAATAAAAATAATCTTATCCGGATCTTCCAATGTACATCCACCTATCAATGAGGCTGGATTATCTACTGCATCTTTATCATATTGAGCTACATTATTGTAACCGAAGTGTGCTGTAACCGGCGCAAAATAATCATCATCTCTCTTGTAAACAGTGTTTGCCCCGATACCGTCGTGGATTTTTCTTCCGATTCCATCGCCGTTTCTTTCAGGATACATGCCTGAGTCGACAAAAAACCCTTTTTCCACAGCCTCGAAATAACCACCGACCTCCAGAAGTTCCTCGAAGTAAAGTACCGATCTCTCTTTTAACTCCCTTACCTTCTCCGGTAGAAAACCCTCAGTCTTCAGGTCAATCATCTCCAACAATCCGTCCAGACCAACTAAAGTCTGGCTGGCGGTGTCACAAGCCTCTATATTATACATGTGCCAAGGTACATTCCTGCCCTCATCCGGTGTGATAGTTGACTGTATATCGGCTCTTGTCATTTTTGATATCAGCATATTCATAACGTGCGTCACTGTCGCTTCCCTTGATGATGATGTGATGTATTTTGTGTTCTGCTGCGCTCTCATTTTATACTCTGTAAATAAATCACGCAGGGCAACTGCATAAGGCAAGTCATATTTTGTGCAAGGAACAGGAGCTGCAGAAGGAGGAACTGTTGACAAAGCAATATTTTCCTTTTTCATTCCCGCCTTAAATGAATACATGGAATTAATCGCGTGTTGAACCATCAGTTCAGGCATTACCTTCCATGCGTCTCTTGCTGTGGCGTTTGCGTTATGGGCACCGTCAATTTGAGCCATATCGACATGCGCCATGACTTTTTTTGATTCTGCGGCATCCACGAAAGATCTGACCATGTTGATGTTCCTGTATAAAACGTTGTACTGAGGATCCTGATGCGCTCCATTGACACCTTCTTCTGCAAACATGACAGCAATTTCGGGGCCTGCGACACCTGATACATATGAATGGTAATTGATGGGTCTACCCACCTCATCTTCAATGAAATCCAAAGCCTTTCTTTGTGCTCTAACCTGTTTTCTGGTTACAGGAATTCCACCGATTCCTTGAGGTGATCCTTCAATCAACCCATCATAATGTGACTGTCCTGCAGTTCTGATAACCATGATATGATCAGCTCCATGCCATGCTGCCATTCTCATTCTGCGTATATCATCTTCAAATCTACCCGAAGCAATCTCAGTTGTTATTGTCTCCTGGGGTTGAGGATTCAAATTGTCAAAGTATTGTACCGCGGCAGGTATTCCTATGGAGTTCTTAAGTGGTTCAGAGCAATCAGAGTACTCATGTCCTCCCATCACCAAATTATCTACCTTTTTTCGCCATGTCCAACCTTTTCTCTTAGGCCTATAATTCTCCAGATCATTTAGAATATCGTGTATATCCAATTTTTCATTCGGATTATAATGTTTCATTATTTTTGGCCTCCTTTGAAAATCGACAAGGCGTCATCCCAATGCATTCCTTCAATCATCTGAAGACCTGCTTCTCTAATGGGGATGTTTTTTTCTTTTGATATTCTATAAACAATATGCCCCACACCTTTTCCGATCAAACCTCTATCGATAGCTCCATCGACCAATGGCTTCGCTTCTATACTTGAAAACCCCATCCTCAGTAGGACAGATCTTTCAATTGAAGGACTTGTGTGAGTTCTTGCCATTTCCAATAGTGGATCAACAGTTTTTTCCGCCAACTCCCAAAATTTTTGTTTTAGTTCTTCATTCGATAAGCCATCAAGATGTTGTCTTCTAATCTCAAAATCATCTTCTCGTTTCAAATAGCCTTTCATTTGGTTTATATCCTTTCTACTAAAGATTTAACAAACTCAATACTGGTTTTGGAATCTGCTGCCATAAAGGCCAGATCATCATCTGTCGGATTTTTAATTCCTGTATTTTCTATGCAATTTTTCACATATGATTCTCTCAAGGTCAACATATCCAAGTCAACAACTTTTATCAATCCCGGATGATGAGGCAGTATGATATTCTTGCCCGGTATCTCTTCTTTTGGATTGCCTGCCATTATGTCTATACCATTCTCCCTAGCAAATGTCAGCTGTGGTTGTATGTGTTTGCCAGCGCCAGTGTATTCTGTTTCCTGAACGACTAGAATCTGATCTTTATCCATTTCTTGCGCTATGGAGAAAGCGGCTGCCAGTGAAGTATTCCCTGCCGGACCTCGTTCCAATCCCTCAAGCTGTGCCAACATTTCAGTGGTGTAAAAAACTTCACCCTGATTTACCGTAACATATCTATCCATATATCTCAATGGTCTTCCTGCTGATCTAGGTACATCAGAACGATCCGGCCATGTTGTGAATGGCATGCCAAATCCTGTATGCCCTGTGGTGAATGACTTCTTGTTGAACTGTATGTCGCTAGCCATGTGCAAACCTTTCAAATTGACACTGGCTGCTATGATTTGTACATTTTCAGCTCCGTATTTGATTAGTCCTCTAGCTGTTCCTGTCAGATTTCCACCACCAGCATTTGTCGCTATGACAGCATCTGGAAGTCTTCCCTCTCTTTTCATCATCTGGTCGGCCAATTCATGGCCTAAGGTTTCGACTCCAGCTATACCAAATGGTGTGTATAACGAGGCATTGAAGTAACCTGTATCTTCCAGCAGCATCAGAAAATAATAAAAAAGCTCGGGCCCAACAGAAAGTTGAACAACTTCAGCGCCATATGCCTCGCACTTCCTTGCTTTCTCTACTATTTCAGGCTGCCCTTTTCCTCTGGAATCATAACATTCCTGGACAATAATACAATTCAACCCTCTGATACATGCTTGGCTGGCAACCGCCGCACCATAATTACCGCTTGTGGCTGCTATAACACCTTTGTATCCCAGCTTCTTAGCATGGTAAACGCTGATAGCAGCTCTCCTGGCTTTGAAACTGCCAGATGGATTGGATGCCTCATCCTTTAGAAAGATTCTAGCACCCTTTCCGGGTCCTGCGTATTTTCTAGCTAAAGCTGTAATATTTTTAAGCTCCAACAAAGGTGTATTCCCGACACCAGCCTCACTCTGAATTTTGATCATTTCTTCTAAAGAATAGCCGGTTTCTCTCATCATTCTATCATAGTCAAAGGCTATGCCACCGGATTCAAAATCCTGATAGTCAATCCCAACAGAGGCTTTCATGATCTCTGATTTTCTAGCCATAACCGCATTATAGCTGTTATCTCTGGTCATCAGATTCACCTTCTTTCAATAAGCTTTTTACTTGTCGACCAATATACAACAGTTCTGGGACACATTTGCCATAATCATGGTCATAAGATGGGTTAATCTCTATAAGTTCCCCGTTTATTTCCCTGCCAATATAGGTTTCGACAGTTACTTGTTCACCTATTTCAGCTGTTTCGTTTATTAAAAAGCCCTTATCCCACAATTCCATCGGCACTTTGCTGGTGTCCTCTGGAACTTGCGGAGCTCGTTGATCGGGTGTCAGAAGAATATTGTAGATTCTGACCCAATCTCCTTTTTTCGCTTTCATCATTGCCTCCTTCTTATTTGTTAACAAAATCCCTAAAATCTCCCATGATAGCTCTCGGTACGGGCAGATCGATCATTGTTTTCAATCCTGGTGCAGCATTAATAATATGTGGAATCATGTTGACGCACATTGCAATTGTTCCCAAACCGCCATCTACCTCTGGTTTGATTGACATGTTAACTTCAGGTGTTCCTTTTATAGTAATATAGTCACCTGTTTGGGTTCCTTCCATTTCAGGCTCTATCTGCTGTGGATGCTTCATGTCGATCTTCAGTTCGCCATTGACATATCCTTGCCCTCTCATATTGACCCCTGTGACATTACCTGCTTTTGCAAATCCGTATTTAGATTTTCTATCAACAGTTGTCATAATGGGATCCATTTGTTGTTCGAATTTATCAACTTTCCAACCGATTGCATCAGCTATCATGTGAACAGATTCAGGAAAACCGACATGCCCAGATAAAGTATCATTTTTAACACCTGCTAAAAATTCTTCTTTTGTGATGCCAACGCCCTGTTCCTCCATAACCTTTGGACCAAATGGAGATAAGCTGTTTACTCTCTTGCACTCTATTGATTGCACATCAGTCATACAACCGGTGAGGCAAACAGCCAGTAAATCCATTATTAAACCGGGATTGATTCCAGTTCCCAAAACCGATACGCCATTCTCTTTTGCTAGATCGTCTATCTTTTTAGAAAGTTCAGGCTCCTGAGCCCATGGGTAAGCCATTTCCTCTGCACTTGATACAACATTAATTTTTTTCTCAAGACAGTACTTGATTTTGTCAAAGGCTTCTTTAGTGAAGGAATCGGTACATAAAACAGCTACATCTGCAGCTTTTTCAGTAATAATATCCTCATATGAACCCAATAAAACATCTTTTCTATCTCCCTTTTCTGTATTAAGATAGTCATACATGCTAGTTCCTATTTTCTTTCCTCTTCCAACAACGCCTACAATTTCAACCCCTTTTTTGCTTAGAAGCATATCAGCTATACCTGATCCCATAGCTCCCAATCCCCATATAATTACCTTTACGTTCTCTTTCATGTTCTCCTCCAAATTTTTATTTTATCAACAGATTTCTATGCTTACCCTTGACAGTTCTTGGCATAGGTAAGTCAAAAATTTAATTCTACCTAAAATTATGCATAAACCATGCCAACTTGCATATATTCAATGACTTGTCAGGCCCATTCATTCCAGACGTCCTTAAGCTTCTAGATCTGAAATCGTTTTCTCTATGTTTAAATTAGCAAAATATTTTGCTTTTTAATACGCCACTTTTTTTGCTCTTTCTAATTTCTTGACACTACTGCAAAATGGATTTATGATTATACAGTGGGGTGATTGTCCTGAAAAAAATTATCAATTCTTTCAAGTATGCTTCAAGAGGTATCTCATACGTTTATAAAACCCAAAGAAATTTTCGCATACAATTGATGATGCTGATTCTTACGACTGTAGTCGGATTATTGTTGAGCATTTCTTCTATCCACTGGATTATGCTTTTTATTATTTCATGCCTTGTATTGACTTTGGAGATTGTTAACACTGCTATTGAGAAAATTGTGGATATGATTACCGACGAATACCTTGAAAGTGCTGAGAAAGCAAAAGACGCGGCAGCTGGAGCGGTGCTGATAGCGTCATTTTTTGCTGTGGTGATAGGATCCATCATATTCCTATCCTATATTTTCTAAGCTTATACTGAAGACCCTGCCTTTTAATTCCCAAAATTTCAGCTGTTTTACTGATATTGTTGCCATTTTCGTGAAACAACTTAATGATGATATCCTTTTCAATTTCACCCATGACTTCTTCAAGTGTTCTTTGCTTGCTGGTAATTTTCTCAGCTTTATCTTCAGTGTAAAAAGAATTGGAATTACCAGCACTTAGATTAAGAATATTCTGGATATAATAAGGCATATGCTTCAGCTGCAATGTCTCCCCATCTTTCATCATACTCATTGCGCCTTCAATGATGTGCTTGAGCTCCCTTATATTCCCTGGCCACTCATATTTTTTGAAAAACCGCAAAACCTCACTGGAAACCCCTTTAAGCTTTTTATTCAATACCTCCTCATAGTACTTGATGTAGTAATCAGTGAAAAACTCTATATCACCCTTTCTTTCCTGTAAGTTTGGTATTCTGATATTAATGACACTAAGCCGATAAAACAGATCTTCTCTCAACTTTCCTTCCTTTACCAGTTCAATAGGGTCTTTATTTGTAATGGCTATTATCCTAACATCGACATGATTTTCCACATTAGATCCGATGGGTCTGTATCTCTTGGTTTCAAGAACTCTTAAAATCTTAGACTGTAGAGACATTGGCATTGAATTGATTTCATCCAATATCAATGTTCCACCATCAACTTGCTTCAATAATCCTTCTTTGTTTTCTGCGCCTGTGAAACTGCCTTTAGTAGTTCCAAACAAAATACTTTCCAAAAGATTCTCTGGGATAGCTGCACAATTTTCCGCAACAATGGGCTTATCCCTTCTAAGGCTTGCGTTGTGGATGCTTTGGGCAAACATTTCCTTCCCAGTACCTGAATCGCCAACTATAAGGACATTGGAAGAAGTGACAGCTACTTGCTTGCATTGCTCGATGATATCTATTATTTCTTTCGAATTACCCAATATATCATTAAATGAAAATGAGCCTTTTTTGGAATCAACAACCTCCGAATATAGCTCCAGCATTTTTTCTGACATTTTACGCATATAGGTTATGTCTTTGGATATCTCAAAACTGCCAACAATTCTACCCTTTTCCATAATCGGATAGGTAGAGTTTACAGCCACTATTTTTTTACCTTGCTTCGAGATATACTCCTGATACTTTGATTTAATAGGCTTACCTTTCTTAAGCACCTCCATATGTGTACTTTCATAACCCAAAGCTGGAAGGACCTGGAGAAGATTTTCCTCAATAACATCCTCTGCTTTCATACCTTCAATCTCAGCCATGGCTTTATTATAAATCACCGTTTTGCCCTCTTCATTGACCACGTGAACACCTTCTTCAAGCTTAGCCAATATCTGTTCATAGACCTTTAACTTGTTCATTTTATAAGCCTCTTAAGTTTTATTTTTATAAAACAATTATACCGCTAAAAAAAAGAAAATGCAAAATATTTTGCATTCTCTTAAATTACTCAATACTTATAGGCTCTTCCAAGTATACCAGTACATAACCAAGCCACCAATAACATAAGCGACAACCAAAGCGCCAAACACACCATATATTCCAAAATTACTCGATAGTATCAGGGCAATCGGCAGGTACACCGCGGTCATCTGTAAAGTAGATAATCCAGCAGCTTGAATCGGTTTATTGATTGCATTCAGTATTGCGACATTATTCAGAAGCATACCTTGAAATCCATAACTGATAGGGATTATGGAAAGGTACAATATTGTCACTCTTTGCACCTCAATGCTGTCATTGAATATCGGTGCAATAAATCTTGCTTTCAAGTTTAGAATAATTAATATAACGAAGCCATATATAAAAATCATTTTCCTGCTGATTTTCATACCTTCACGTATCCGGTCTATTTTTCCTGCACCGAAATTCTGCCCTGTGAAGGGAACCATAATGCTTGACATCGCATTAATAAAAGCCAGTGTG
>JAHRFV010000256.1 GCA_019084435.1 Dethiosulfatibacter sp. | reverse complement strand
TCCTTTGCAAGACTCTTAGGCGATATCTCGCCAAAAACCAATACCAGCATGGTAGGTAGCGGTAGTAAAAAGGCCAAGCTTGTATTGGAGCTTGCAGACGATTATGACAGAATTCTCTCCACTATACTGATCGGTAACAATATCGTCAATATTGCATCTGCATCCTTGGCAACAGTCATAATAGTCTGCAAGCTCCAATACAAGCTTGGCCTTTTTACTACCGCTACCTACCATGTTTTTAAGTCTTATTTTATTAATAGTAGAAAATGCTGTTTCTGTTGCTGAGAAATAGGCTGACATCAAAATTAGTCCAACCAAAACAAAGTATAAAATAGTATTGTCACTGTTCATAGCTATATGATTCTCCTTTCTAACAATCCAAAAAAAGCATACCCTTTCCAGTATCTAAAATGGGTATACTTGAATATATGTCTTTTCAATTGAAAAAGTAATCGACTGTTATCGTCGTCGCTACTGTCACTTTCCATAATTGGATTTATTCGCCCCGTTTTTATTTGAATTCCCACTTATTGTAACATCTAGAGGTATTCATCGTCAATTAACATTATCATGAAGCATTATCATGAAGACCGGAAGTGTCATTGATTATCTATCGGTAATTCTAAGATGAAACTTGTAAACTTGCCTAATTCCGACTCAAACCTCAGAGTTCCATTATGATCTTTAGTAAGCCCATAACTTATTGATAGACCCAATCCCGTTCCTTTATCCTTTGGTTTTGTAGAAAAAAACGGTATAAGTATTTGATCTTGTATATCCAAAGGAATACCCGTTCCATTATCTTTTATGATGACTCTTATCCATCTTCGCTCTGCCTCTTGATACTGATAACATTTTATAGAAATGATTTTGTTCTCATCATATCCATCATATTTTTCATTTAAAGCATCTCTCGCATTTGTCAGTAAATTCATTAATACCTGCTGTATATTTTGACTCCTGCATTTGATAGGTGGTAAATTATCTTCTATATCCACATTCAAAATAATATGATCTCTTTTTATTAAAGTTCTAATCAACGTCAAAGTGTTCTCGATAATATCTTGAATCAAAGCATAACTGTATGACTGATTCTCCTGCCTTGAGAATTGCAGCAGGGTTTTAACTATCTCTGAAATTCGTTTAGTTTCTCTGATTATCTCCACAATATATTCTTTGTCTTCCGTCCCTTCAGAAATATCTTCATTTAGTAATTCAGCATAATTCATTATACCGTTTAGAGGGTTGTTTATCTCATGAGCGACTCCGCTTGCCAAAGTTCCTATAGCTTCTAGCTTCTGTTGTTGGCGCATATGAACATCAAGCTCTTGCTTTGTTTTTTCGGTCATTTTTCGTTCTGTAATATCTCTTAAAAACACAAGCGCGCCGTTTAATCCTGAATAAACAATTGGAACAGCAGATACCTCCGTGTAAACAGGAGATTCATCTATCTTTAGAATCACTTCTTCAATATTGGGAACATCCTTGCGATTGACATTCAATTCTTGTATCCTCTCAAGCACAGAATTCCTAAAATCAGGATGAAAGCGTTCAATTACAAATTTACCGATCAAATCCTTTTCAGATATAGCTCCGAAAAGTTTTATGGCAGCTTTGTTAACATATGCGAACTTTCCTTCTGTTTGAATAAAAATTGCGTCTGGGGCATTTTCAACCAACATCCTAAATCTTGCTTCACTATCTTCTAATGCTTTCTCATATGCAATACGTTCATTTATATCCTGTAGAAGCCTTTTGTTTGCTGTTTGAAGCTCGTGTGTTCTTTCTTTGACTTTTATCTCTAGGTTTGTAACCAGATTCTCTATCTCATCGGCCATCGTATTGAAAGACGTTGATATGATCCCTATCTCATCATTTCTCTTTATATCAACTCTTGATGATAAATCCCCACCCGAAAATTTAGACTGGGTATCTATAAGATGCCACATTGGGCTTAATAGTTTTTTCGAAATCATAAATAAGGCATCTATGGATAAAAGCAATAATAATGATATAAACGCTATAGTTCTATTTCTGCTATCAACCAGATCATTATACAAAACAGTTTTTGAAACGGATGATATGATCAGCCATTCAAGACCATTTTCTTCAAAACTAGAAAATCTGATGTTTGTATCACTTACATCATATGTAAATTCGATTTCACTAACATGATTCTTAATGTACTCATTATACCCATCAACAATTTTTTTATTATCAAAATCGTTTATCATAATTCTTTCAAAAACATTGCCTTCTGATATTTTGTAGTTTGGTATACCCAAGGAATTTGCAATTATCGCACCTGTTTTCTTTTCGACAATTATTGCGTCCGCTTCTTTATCTCTGAGTGAAACAACCAAAGATTCATTTAGTTTGGACAGGTTTGTATGTATTCCCAGTACGCCAGCAAGCTCACCATTATTTATAAAAACTGGTGCGGCACATGAAATAGTCAAATCATTTAACACAAAATGTTTATAAATAGGTGAAAACACTATCTGTCCTGTATCCTTAGCCGCAGTATACCAAGCTCTTGTTCTAGGATCAAATACTCCCACATCTACTGCAAGTTCAGCTGCAGTGAAATCGTCTTTAACAGAATAATACAAGGAACGGTTTTCCGTATCAGCTTCATTTCTCATGATTTCTATATCATTTTCCAGATTTCTTCGCGCACCAAAGTACTCTCCATTCTCAGTTCCATATCCAATACTGTAAATAACCAGTCCATCATGGCTGTTTATAAGATTGACAAAAAATTTATCACGAAGGTCACGATCATAAATATTTATGACAGATCTTTCGATGACACCTTTATTATAATCCGCTATATGCACAGGGACATTTATGTAACCCTTTATATTATTTTGGATTGTTTGGTTTGTTTCTTCCGAAATTTTGAGGACTGAGTCTTCAATAGATTTGTTCCAGTTTGGAAAAACAATCAAAGAAACAACACCAACTGAAAAGACTAGAAGTAAAGAGGTTACCAAACTAATAACTGTGCGGATCTTAATTGATGTGAATATATTTTTAGCATCAAAACTTGGTTTCATACGATACCCCTTGCATTCTATCTATAAGATTTTGTTTAACACTTATATTTTATAATTTCTCAACTAGGAATGCAAGCTTGAGAATATTCTCAAAAGTAATTGATAAATGAACATGTGGGTGTTAGAATATTTATACAAGTATAATTTTTAGGGAAAACATCTCGGGGGTAATATTGATGAAACGCTTTTCTTCTAATAAACAAAGAAAGAATAACGAAAAACAGTTTCAAACATGGAACAATTTGACCAGGCATATTATCGAAAATAGTCCAAATGCAATTGCTGTTCATGATAAAGATATGAAATATTTATTTGTGAGCAAAAAGTACATAGAGACTTATCGTGTCAATGAGTCACATATCATTGGCAAACACCACTATGAAGTTTTCCCTGATTTACCGGAAAAATGGAGAGAGGTGCATAAGCGTGTTCTAAACGGAGCGATTGAATCGGCAGATGATGATCCCTATTACAGAGAAGATGGCACGGTGGATTATACAAGGTGGGAAGCACGGCCTTGGTATGAAGTTAACGGTGACATTGGCGGAATAATTATTTATACAGAAATTATCAATGAGTGGAAAAATCAAATGCAATCATTTAAAGAGAGTGAAGAGCGTTTTCGACTTTTGGTTGAGACAGCTCCTGACAGTATCTTTGTTTATATTGATAAAAAGCTCGCTTATGCCAATCATGCTGCAGCTAAACTAGTAGGTTTCTCTGATCCCGATGAGATTATTGGCAGCAACTTTATGGACTTGCTAAATCCTGAATCCAATGTTGAAGTTGAAAACCAATATCGTGTTTTTTTGGAAGAAAAAAAGCCGATTTGTAATATGGAACAAACATTTCTTTTGGCAAATTGTAAAAGTATTGATGTGGAAATAAATACAGTCCCAATTAAATATCACGGCAAAGATGGCGAATTAGTATATGTAAGAGATATCAGCGAAAGGAAAAGGGCTGAAAGAGAAAAGGATGAAAGATTACAACAAGAGCGCCATCAACAAAAACTGGAATCAATTGGTACCTTAGCCAGCGGAGTGGCTCATGAGATTAATAATCCTGTTACTGGTATTATTAACTATGCCCAGCTAATATTGGACGAGGCTGATCCTTCATGTGATTGCTCAGCATTTGCAAAAGAAATCATAACAGAAAGTCAGCGAATTGCCGAAATCGTAAATCATTTGCTTGTGTTTTCGCGTAATGAAAAGCAGTCCCACAGTAAAGCGGATATCTATGATATTGTTAATCAGACGCTTACACTTATTAGAGCCTTAATACGAAAAGATCAAATAGAAATCAAATTGAACATTCCAGAAGATCTACCCTCTCTAAAATGTCGAAGCCAGCAAATTCAACAGGTCATTATGAACCTTTTAACAAATGCCAGAGATGCTATGAACACGAAATATCCTGAATCTAATGAAAACAAAGTAATTACTATTTCAGCTTACATGTATAACTTTGAAGGACGTCGGTGGATAAGACTAACTGTGGAGGACTTTGGAAACGGTATACCTGAAAATATCCGAGAAAGAATTTTCGATCCATTTTTCACCACAAAATCTAAAGATTTGGGCACGGGTTTAGGGCTACCTATTAGCTATGGAATTGTTAAAGATCATCATGGAAATTTAACTTTCGAAACATCAGTTGGAGAATTTACGCGGTTTTATTTGGATTTACCTGTGGACAACGGGTGGCATATATAAGCTGTTTTAAAAGTAATTAATCTTGGGGGGATGTTATGGAAGAGAACTATAAGGGACGTATATTGGTTGTAGATGATGAGGCAAGTATCCGCAAAAGCTTAAAAATTCTTTTGGAACGTGAAGGATATATTGTAGATATAGCAGAAAAGGTAACCATTGCAGTTGAATATTTTGATAATAATGAATATGATGTGGTTCTTACAGACATTGTTATGCCCAAGATTTCAGGTGTTGAATTGCTTAATATGCTAAAAACCAGGTCTTCAGATATCCCAATAATAATCATGACTGGTGATCCGTCTTTGGATACAGCGGTTAAAGCTTTGAAGGCAGGAGCATATGATTATATATGCAAGCCCACAACCAAGATAGAGCTTTATAAAATTGTAAAGCAGGCCGTTTTTTTGAGAAATACTTTGAAGCAACAGCGAGTTTTGGAATCGGAAAATCGCCAATATCGAGAGCATCTTGAATTAATTGTCAGTAAACGCACAAAAGCTCTTCAAAAAACTGCACAGAGCATAATTCAAATTATGAACAACATGATGGAACTCAGAGATCCATACACCGCAGGACACCAGCGTAGGGTAGGCAACTTAGCTGCTGCAATTGCGAAAGAAATGGGAATGGAAGATCGGATTGTCGACAGAATTAGGATTACAGGATACCTACATGATATTGGTAAAATCTCTGTACCGTTTGAAATTTTGAATAAACCATCGCAACTGACAATGTTAGAATTTGAAATAATTAAAGAACATACTAATTCAGGAAACATTTTATTAGAAAGCATAGATTTTTCATGGCCAGTATCAGAAATAGTCTGGCAACATCATGAAAGGTTAGACGGAAGCGGTTATCCAAGAGGTTTGAAAAGAGATCAGATTCTAGTTGAGGCCAGAATTCTAGCCGTAGCAGATGTTGTCGAAGCAATGACTTCTCACAGACCTTACCGTCCAAGTATAGGTCTTGAGCCCGCACTCAAAGAAATCGAATCCAAAATGGGAATTGCTTATGACAGCAATGTTGTAGATGCATGCTTGAAGATATTCAAAAACAATTATCAAGCCGAAGATGAGTTTATTAATTCGCATTTTCAATATGATTAGAATTCTTTCAAATTGTTTGGTGTTACTCTAACATTTTTTTGGTGGATAAATTATTAAGATAACGGAGGTAACAGGTGAAATCGAAAATTCTAGATTATGTTGATTTCAATAGAGCGAATGCCTTACTTGAAGGTTTTAATAAATCAACAGGATTTGTAACTGCGATTCTTGATCTTGATGGAAATATCTTGTCACAATCGGGATGGAGACAAATCTGCACAGATTTTCATCGTAATAATCCCGAAGCGGCTTTGAATTGCTTTGTTAGTGATACCTCATTAAGTAACAAAATGATCACAGGTGAGAAATATCATTTCTATGAATGTATGAATGGATTGATTGATGTAGTTTTACCTATAGTGATTAGAGGAGAGCACATTGCTAATCTTTTTTCAGGCCAATTCTTTTTTGAAGAACCGGATATTGTGTTCTTTAAAAAGCAAGCTAAGCTATATGGATTCGAAGAGAGTGCTTATCTTGCAAGTTTAGAGACGGTGCCTGTAGTGTCAAAAGAAAAAGTTGAATCAGCTATGGATTTCTTGCTTGCCATAACCCAAACGATTATTGAGATGACCGCTGATAAAATGGAGCAGATTGAGATAAATGAAGCGATAAGAAAAAGTGAGGTGGCTCTTCGAGATAGTCAGGTTGAGCTTGAGGGGAATTTGAAAGATTTATTGGAATCACAGCGTATTGCCCATGTAGGAACATGGCGTCTGAATGTAGCAACAAATCAAGTTGTATGGTCAGAGGAACTATACAAAATGTACGGTTTTGATTCGACAGCTCCAGTCCCACCCTATCCCGAGCATATGAAGTTATTCACTCCGGAAAGTTGGAAT
Organism: Dethiosulfatibacter sp.; assembly: GCA_019084435.1. The sequence continues at coordinate 8,349 of JAHRFV010000256.1, read as the reverse complement.
AGACTATCTACTTCCCTTGAGCGTACTAAGGCATCCGGCGTTCCTTACGAGTTGGAACTTGAAACTGTAACCATAGACGGATCGAATGGATGGATGTGGGTGCGTGGCGAGGCTGAAAGAGATTCAGAAGGTAATATAATATCTCTTTGGGGTGCAGCACAGGACATCACAGAACACAAGAAAGCAGAAGTTGAATTAAACAGGATAATGACTCAGAACCAGAGAATTCTTGATAATTTGCAGGATTCATATTTTCAAACAAATTTATCAGGCAATTTTATAGTTGTTAATCCACAGGCAGTCGATATGTATGGCTACTCGTCTGCTTCAGAATTAATTGGCCAACCAGTTGTTATGTTGTATGCTGATCCCGAGGATCGAGTAAGGGTACTTGATGAACTTAAGAGAGAGGGGGCATTAGCAGATTTGATTACCAAGGGGCTTCGCAAAGACGGAACAACATTTTGGGTGTCGATGAATGCCCAGTTTGTTAAAGATGAGCAGGACAGAATCCTTGGCACTGAAAGCCTTGTACGTGACATATCAGAAAGAGTCAGACTGATAGATGAAATTGAGCTGCAAAGAGACAACTTAATGGCAAGTAATGCGAAACTTGCCCATATGCTTGATCAATCTGTAAAATCCATTTCAAAGATTGGAGAGCTACGTGATGCCTATACTGCCGGTCATCAAAAACGAGTGCAGGATTTATCATGCGCTATTGCCCAACAATTGGGGTTATCTGATGATGCCATAAAGAATTTGTCACATGGTGCTCTTATTCATGATATCGGTAAGATTTACATACCCTCAGAAATTTTAAACAAGCCAGGGAAAATATCGAATATTGAATATCAGATACTTCAAACTCATGCTGAGTATGGATATAACGTAGTCAAGGAAATTGACTTTCCTGTTGTGATACCGTCGATGGTCTATCAACATCACGAGCGTCTTGATGGTTCAGGATACCCGCAAGGCTTATCAGGGGAACAAATAATCATTGAAAGCAGGATATTGGCAGTTTCTGATGTTGTTGAGGCAATGACTTCACATCGACCTTACAGACCGGCATTAGGAATTGATGCTGCCCTTGAGGAAATCTCAACCTATAGAGGACAGAAGTATGATTGTGAAGTGGTTGATGCCTGTATTCAGCTGTTTAGAGAGAAAGGCTTCCAGTTCAGTAAATGAATATAATAGATAAGGTTTGCAATTGCCAAAACTTATTACGTCATTACTTTTTCAAGAAATATTTTAACTATATTTGGATCAAACTGCTTACCCGCTTCGCTTGCTATAATTTCAAGTGCTTCTACCTTATTTATCCCCATACGATAGGGTCTGTCGCTAGTCATGGCATCAAAAGCATCAGCTAAAGCTATAATTCGGGATTCTAGTGGTATTTCTTCTCCCGTTAACCCACTTGGATAGCCTTTTCCGTCCCATCGTTTATGATGGGACAATACCATATCCGCTAGCGGTCCATAGTCATTGACTGAGCTTAAAATATTGTAACTTATCTGAGGATGCTTTTTAATCTCCACCCATTCTTAATCGTTTAAAGATCCCACTTTATCCAGACAATTATTGCTTATCCCGATTTTACCGATGTCATGAAGTAAGCCTGCTGTCTGTAAATTCTTTATTTTGGAAGAGTCCATCTCCATATATCCACCAATCCGCAAGCAAGTATCAGAAACCCGTTTTGAATGAGCTTCTTCTCTAGGATTTTTTTCGAATAACGTCTTCATGATGATTTGAATTGTCTGGTAGCGTTGACTTTTATTTTCTGCAGATTTGTTTTGGTACATCATATCTTCTGCCCGCTTAAAAACAGACTCCTTATTCTCGCCATTTTGCTGCTTGGTAGCCCAGCCACTAGAGATAGATATTGGTAAATTTTCAGCCTTTTCCTTTTCTATTGTTGTATGTATTCGATCAATGATACGTGTTATTTCTGTAGAATCTGTCTTTGGCAGTAGAATAACAAACTCGTCACCACCAACTCTGAACACCATATCTTCAGTTCTGAGACTTTTTTCTATGCATTCAGCCACTTTGATTAATAAACGGTCTCCAGACTCGTGTCCAAAAGCATCGTTGATTAATTTGAGCCCATTCACATCAATACTGATAATACTGACAGAGGAATTTTCTAATATCTCGAGTTCTTTTAACTTTTTTTCATAAAAACTGCGATTATATAATCCTGTTAAAATATCCCGATAACTCAAATATTCTATATGCTTTTGTTTTTTCTTGCTCTCTGTGATATCGTTGATTGCGAGTACACATCCTATAATCATTCCGTCTAGATCTTTTATCGGAGATGCCGTGATTTCAACCTCTAATGTACGACTGTCTTTTGTCATTATCAAAATATTATTTGTTAATTTAATTGTGTCTTCAGTTTCAAATACGGCGTCTATTAAGTTTACAGCTGTTTCTTTTCTAGCTTCATCAATAATAATTAACACTTCTTCTAATGGCTTATTCAGTGATTCTTCTAATCGCCATCCTGTCATTTCCTGAGCGACTGGGTTCATAAATTTAATTTTACTAATTTTATCAACTGTTATTATGCCCTCTCCGATAGACAATAAAGTGGTGTGCAGTTCTTCTCTACTCTTTATGAGCTCATACTGACTACTCGATACTTTATTCATCAAAGTATTAATCGATCTGCGCAAGAAAGAAAATTCATCATTCCCGCTTTCTGGAATTGTGTGTATATCGGGTTTTGTTATATCAATTGATTTAACGTCATTGATTAAACTATTAAAAGGTTTCGTAATAAACTTACCTAATAGCAAAAATATAATAGTTGAAATAGCAAGACTAATGGCTGTGTTTAGAAAAGAAAAATCAATAGCTTGTTTCATTCCTCTTAAGTATAAGTCCCTTGACATAACCATTGAGATTGAGATTGAAGACTTCAAATCGTAGTTATTAGGGATCGCAACCTCAACATTTATTGCGTCGTTGGCAGTTTCATCGTAATCAATTACTAAGACATTGAAGGCGTCACGCTCGTTTAATCGATTCATATCGTTCAAGAGATTTATAGAACTTATGCTAAACCCTGAAGCCTGCTCCAATTGAGCAATAATACTATGATTGAGTTGTCTTCCAATAATTAATGTACCATTAGCATTTTCTTTTTCTAAAGAATCAGTTATATGACTTGATGCGACAAAATAGTAGTTTTCTCCAATACTTATGATTCCAGATACATCCTCAGCTAACCTTGAGAAGTCAACTGCATGATCAATGTTTCCCAATAGATCTGATGGAAAATCCATTATTATTTCTTCATCAGAATTATAGAATAACTGATGTGTAATCATACTATCATTGTTTAAGAAAATCATGAAGCTGATATTAATTGATTTCATGGCACTATCTGTCAAATTTAGTTCAATATAGTCTGTATTTGAGTTTTCTATGAAATAATAAGTGTCCTCCCAATGAGCCCAATCATTAACGGTACCCGCATAATTATTGGTTTTTTCATTTAAATAAGTGGAAATATAATCCGCTGAAACATGAATTTTGTCGATCTCACTTTGTATAATAAAATGTTGGAAGAATAGTCCAAATGCTATATTTATAGTAAAAATTCCAATAATAATCAGAGGGAGTACTGTTAAGATAATTTTAGTTTTCATTTTCATATATACCCCACACCCTTTAAATCTATTTAAAAAACAAAAACACTCCTTAGCAACTGGCTATCTCATGTTTTCACAAAAATCCTATTGCTTTGCGTCCTTACCTTGCGATAAGTTTGCTATTATCAGTGCTTCATTCATATCCCCTTTATGCAAGTTACCTCCTAGGGGTATGTGAATTCATTATACTCTTTGAGCATCTTATAAGCAATGTTGATCTATATGCTTAAGTCGCAATTTTATAATTATTTCTTCCTTCTTTCTTTACATTGTACATCGCTTCATCACTTTTAGAAAGAAGATCATCTATAGTAGTACCGTCATTTGGAAATGTGCTTATCCCAATGCTTGCTCCTACGTGACATATGTTTCCGCCAATTACAATCGGTTCTGTTACTCTGTCAAGTATACGAGTTGCAATATCTTCAAATTGAGTTCGAGTTACATTTTTTATTAGTAATACAAATTCATCTCCACCAACTCTTGATGCTATGTCAGTAGATTTTATAAGACTACTGATTTTTTTTGATATAATCTTTAAAAGCTGATCTCCCGTCTCATGACCATATTTATCATTAATTGATTTAAAGTGATCAAGGTCAATGAACATAAGTGTAAAAGTGCCATTGTCTTTTTCTGCTTCTTTTATATATTCTTCAGCTGTTGTCATAAAGTGTCTTCTATTTGATAAACCTGTAAGAGAATCACAATTGGCTATAGTGTTTAGTTCTATATTTTTTTCTTCCAATAATTTTGTATAAGTTTCTATTTGGCCAAAAACGTCAAAGAACCCGTACTTTTCTTTACTAAAGTAACTATACATCACCCCAAAACCTATTACTATATAGCTCATTAAGAATAAGTTGTGGGCTAACCACCATGTTGAACTCCAAGGTTTTGAAATCATAAAGACTATTACTGTTTCCATTATGAGACCTAGTCCAACTATGAAAAATAGGATAACGATATTTGATTTGGCTTTATAAGAATAATAATATCTTAAAACATTCATTCCAATAAATAGCAAAGTTACAATTTTTGTAAGAATTGCAAAATTAGTATTCGTTAGATCACTATTTGTGAAGACAGGAAATATTTCCGGCGTTAATAAACCGTAATATACCGACCCTGACAGAACAATTATAATTATTATCAACGCATAACCATTAAAATATTTTTTGATTTGATTGTTTTGTTCAAACAAATTATCCGGAACAAACATCATTACAGCTAACCATAATCTGCTTATATCACCAAACAAAACAAAAAGACTTATATTATTGGCAATATCAGGAAACTCAAATAGTTTTACAATTGTCATATTAGGTGTTACCAACGCATGAAACGTGTAAAACACACCTACTCCAATTAAACCAAGAGAAATATAAAATATTTTTTCAACCTTGCTCTTCTTATACTCTAAATATGCAGCAAATCCCAATAAAAATGCTATTATTGAACTAACTATCACATAATAAAAGTGGAAATCTCCATGATTGCTAACCTCTGTTCTGAAATTGCTCAAATAATAATAGATGAACATGGGTAGTATAATAAATATAATCGCTAGTAGATCACTTCTTTTTTTAGTAAACATTTATATCTCCTCCTCTGTATTACACCAAATATAATAAAAACACCCCTTTGACAGCTGGCTATCTTTTGTTTTCATAAAAGACCCTAAAGCTTTGCGTCCTTACCTTGCGATAAGTTTGCTATTATCATTTTGGATGCTCTTGAAGTTGTTAGTCATTGTATATTAAGTTATTATAAATTATAAGTCATTTGCAATATTATTGCAATATATATTAGGATAAGGTTTTCCTAGCTTAAAATGTTGGAAATATTTGATTAGTTATGGTGTTGGAAATTTAATAATTGTTCTGCGATGTCCTTGGTGATTTCTGCATCAATTAGACCCTCTTGCGCCATCTGCTGCAAAATTATTATCGCATTATCATGGTCCATTGCTCTTCTGTAGGGCCTATCTTCCCCCAACGCTTGATAGATATCAAGGCAAGCTAGCAAGCGGGAATTAAAATCGAGTTCATCTGCACTCAAACCTCTAGGATATCCCGATCCGTTTATTTTCTCATGATGATTGTAAGCCCACTCTGAAATCTCGTCAAATCCTTGAACTTTCTCGAGGGATTCTTTAGCTATAACCGGATGCTCCTTTATGATGTTGAATTCCGCGTCTGTTAGTTGTCCCGGTTTATCCAAGATAAGATTACTAACTCCTAATTTGCCAAGATCGTGTAGGTCTGATGCAATCATGAGTTTCCAGTATTCATCTCCATCAATCCCATAAAATATTGCCATACGGCTCATTCTCTCTGCTAACCCTGACGAATGATTCATTGTAAAAGTGGACTTAGCATCTATTATGTGTGAGAAAATTTTGGTAATATCTCGAATCTCTTCGTAACTCATCTGCCTTTTATATGGCGGAGTGATCTGTCTCAAAACTTCATAAATGTGATCATCAGAAAAGTGTTCCCAAAATTCATTTCGAGAAATTGTCTGCACTGCAATTTTAACCAATCCCGGTTCGAACTCTTTACCTGATTGATCTTTAATAAATTCTATTATCTCATCCTTGAGGCTTTCATTGTTGAAAACGCTCCGGAGATCATATTTGAGATCTAAAGTGTCGGCTAAGTTTATTAGTTGAGACATCAGAGGTATCTCAGATTCCCTAAGCCCAAAAAATCCTGACCCATCAAACTTTTCGTGATGATAGAGAATAATATCTTCAGGAGAAGTCAAAAACGGGAAGCTACTAACATTATATTCTCCAATTGTACAATGCTCTTTTCTACTTTCAATAAAATCTTGTTTGGATTTAGAACTTCCCAACAAATTGTCGTGCAAAATCTTAAGGCTTGCGCCATTATCATGTAGGATGGACAGTGCTACCAGGTCATACTGTATTTCTGGTGATAAACCCAATGCACATGCAATTCGGTTGGAAAAATAAGCGATTCGCTTGGAATGATTTGTCGCTACTCCAAAAATATCCGTTTCTATGACATCCAGTACGTTTGATACTGCCTCCAAAAACTCGTTTATATCAAATACCATAATTTACTGTCACCTCTCACGTTAGTTGAAAATCAGTCTCATTGATAAGAGTATACCATGTAATGTATAAATATGCCAGCAACATATCTTTGATTTAAACAATAAAGATTATAAATAGTAGAAACTTTTTATAATCTAGTACGTCTAATATATAAGTCATTAAAGAATCGGAGGAAAAAAAGATGTCAAAATTGATAGCAGTAAGTATATTGTTAATAGCCCTTTTAGCGGGTTGTGTTGGAGTGGATAAAGATGTTGATGTGACCATAAATGATTTTTCGTCATGGGATGATCAACAAGTATATAGCTTTTTAAGAGAGGTGTTTGATCATACTCAGACAGCTAATACGATGAGCTTCAAAACTAAAGCCGAGATTGTTACTTACTATGAGGAATATTTCAGTAAAACACTGAGTGAAGAGATAGCCAACTCACTATTTCAGGAAAACTCAAATGGAGACGGCTGGAGTGTTGTTCAAGGATCAGATGGTGGGTTTTTTGTCTATGAGGACGATGAATACAATGAGATTACAATAACCAATAACAAAGACGCCATCAATTTTATGGCCAAATATGAAATTGGACTGTGGTCATCAGTAGAGTATGTAATAGAAAATCCTGATCATCCAATAATCACCCAATGGATTAATAAGTAATGATTAAAAAACTACCTCTGATCAAGCTGAGGTAGTTTTTTAACGAATTTCAATGTGAACATCTTTTCCTAAGCTTTTAGCGATTTTGATAAGGAAGTCTAATGAAGGATTATAAGAACCACTTTCAAGCCTAGAAATGTTTGACTTTCTGGTTCCAGCTCTTTTAGCCAACTCCTCTTGAGTCATCTTCATGCTTTTTCTTGCTTCGATAATCTGTGAAACCAATTCGTATCTTGGCTGTAATTTAATGTATTCATCTTCAAATTGAGTGTCTTCCATGAGTTTTGCTTTGATGTCGTCAAATTTAACTCCAGCAGGTTTAATTTTATTATCTAATTTTTTCATCCTTACACCTTCTTTCATAATCTTCTTTATATTTCCGTGCTCTATCAATTTCTCTTGTAGGGGTTTGATTGGTTTTCTTTACAAAACCATGGAGCAAGACATATGCACTACCAGTATATGCAAAATAAAACACTCTTGAAATATCAGTTGATAACTTTACTCTCAATTCATAAATCCCTTTATTATCTCTCCCTTTTATTGGTTTAGTATGCGGTTCTCTAAGATCAGGTCCATGGTCCTTTAAGAGTTCAATCTCTCGAAAAATCTTAGCTCTTAATTTGGGAGGTAAGGATTCGAGAAAATCTAGTACTGGTACTTCTCCGTTTTCTTTTTGGTAAAACTCTACGTTGTATGCCAATCTAAACCTCCCTTAGCTTACTCTCTTTGGATATATGTTATCATATATGATAACTTTAAACAATCAAAACTTTGAATTTTTGTGTATTTTTTTAATCACTTTGTATCTGATATGAATTCTTCCTTCAGGCAATTCAACTACCTCGATTCTTTCCAGCTTAATTGACAAATCATTGATCAAATCAAATGGTCGAAATCCATTATGTAATAAAATACACAAAAATTCAAAGTTT
>JAHRFV010000087.1 GCA_019084435.1 Dethiosulfatibacter sp. | reverse complement strand
TTTACGTCAAAATAAAAATACTTCTTGCAAAATAATAGAAGATAATACATTCGATAAAAAATAATATTAGTTCAAAATACTTATCAACAGGGTTTCTAAGGTTCAGATAGCGTATGAAACGCCAACTGAATCCAAGAACCCTGTTGATAAGTATTTTGAACTAATATTATTTTTTATCGAATGTATTATCTTCTATTATTTTGCAAGAAGTATTTTTATTTTGACGTAAACTGGGTCACTTCCATTTAGAGTATATGTGAATAAATCAGTATCTATTAAATCATTATCCTCTTGATTAGATGTATAACTAAAACTACCATTTGAATTAAATACTAAAGTTCCTAGAGATGGACCTGAATGTAAAACGTAATTTGAACTTCCGTTTTTGTTAACAGTTCCATCATACCGTTCGTTATTATAAACTGTTATTGTATAAGGCATTGGAGGAGGTATTTGTCTGTTGTTTCTTAGATATGGATATGAATTACCTTCGTGTATGCCCCAAATTGTATCAAAATCCCAGTCTATATAGATAGAAACGCTATTGGTTTCTTTAATCATGGCACTGGTTACATAGCCTGTCCCACCTACAGAATTTGTCCTTCCCGTAGTTTCTGTGTCCCAGTAGCTGGATGTTACCGGTGCCGATGGGCTGCTTTCCCAAATTGAACCTACCAAACCTCCAGTGTATGCTGAACCACTTACTTGCCCATAGGCATAAGCATTCGTAATTTCAGCAGGACCACCTCCACCACTATAAAAACCAACCAAACCTCCCACAGTGCTACCACCGGTTACAGAGCCGGAAGCATATACATTTCGTACATAACCTGGTAAGTTACCAATCAATCCTCCAACATAGGAGTTTCCATTTACATGACCGTTACTGAAGGATTTTTCAGTGATTCCCCATGCTAGTCCAATTAAACCACCCACTGATTCATCCCCTGTAACATTTCCTGTGCTGTAGCTGTTTGTTAGTGGATTGTTTGTGTGCCAACCTAATAAACCACCGACATAATCATTACCAGTCACATCACCTGTAGCAAAGCAGTTGTCAATAGATCCACCATTATGACCAGCTAAGCCACCTGCTTTAGTACCTGTGCCCGTTGGCGATACATATATAGTAACATTCGCTTCACTATTGGTGAGGGTTGCACTATTGTCACCCACCAATCCTCCAATTGCATAACCCCTATTATCCAAAGCGTTGATTTCTCCGAATGCGGAACAGTTATCTATAGTTGTGTTATTATTAGCTCTTCCTACGAGGGACCCAACTGAGTGAAGCTCAGTACCTCTAATTATAACATTTGTTAAACTGATATTGGACAGCTGTGCATATATCTCATCTTCCCAGTCATATCCAATAACACCAAACAAGCCTACATATTGATCACTAGCATCAGGAATAATTGTTAACCGATTAATTGTTTTATTATTTCCGTTATATGATCCTACGAACTGTTGCCCGCTTGAAAACGCTCCAATAGGCTCCCATTCTATATCAGTCAGGTCAATGTCTTCAACCTGGATGAAATGTTTATCTAGATAGTTTCTAACATTGTCTAAGTGTTGAGGAGTCGCTATCTGGTATGGATCTGATTCAGATCCAGAACCACCTGCAAATTCAACCCATCTTAAAGTTGGATACCCGTTATTGAAATTATTATTAATTGTCCAAATATTTACGAAATTCCAACCATTATAAGTATTTAGATCCTGCATTTCATCTGTTGTTTTAGGAGTTCCTTTGTCAATATCAGATTGACCCGATGTTTCAGAGTTATAGTAACTGCTACTAACATTAGTTGCATTACTATTTTCAATCAAACCCCCAGTATTAGTACCAGAAATACTACCTACCGAATAGGAGTTTTTAATAACACCTCCACTATCATCTGCAACTAATCCTCCAGCATATTCAGCATTTATTATATTACCTAAGGCATAAGAATTACTTATTGTTCCTCTTGTATTATAACCAACTAATCCTCCAGCTTTATACAAGCTGCCTTCTTCAGTTTCTATTTTGCTTATTTCTACATTACTGTAGGAACTGCTAATAGTAGCAGCATAGCTTAAATCTGTTGGCTGGAAATTATAACCAACTAATCCTCCAGCTTCAGAATTAGATTTAATTACTCCTTCAGACGAACTATTTGCAATTGATGAATAATTTTCTCCAACTAATCCTCCTCCATATAGACTTCTACTATATAAATTCAAATTGTTAGAATTACAATAAAGAACCATTCCATCATTTCTACCAACTAAAGTGCCTACTTTTCCATCACCACTTACATAAGAATTCTTTAAGTTTATTTTTTCAATATAAGCATATCTATCAACATATCCAAAAAGACCTTGATAGTCTTCTGACGGACGGTCAATAAATAGATAACTGATGTCATATGCATTACCATTATAAAATCCTTTGAATTTATTGATATTATTTCCTATTGGCTCCCAACCTTCTCCTTCATTCCAAGGGGAGACTCCTAAGTCTATGTCACCAATTTGGATAAAATGGGCGTTTAAATGATTTCTAACATTGTTCAACTGCTCTGCAGTTGCCACTTGATACGGATCACCTTCTAAACCTGAACCTCCAGCAAACTCACTAGTTGATTCAAAATTAGCCGTGAAAGTTTTGTTTTCAGAAGTTGTTGTATAGCTAAATGAAGCAGATGTGGTTATTTGACTATCTCCATCTTTCCATTCTACAAATTCATAACCATCATTTGCAATAGCGGTTACAGTTATAGCTTTACCTTCCTCATAACTTCCAGCACCAGTTACGGTTCCAGATCCAACTGGATTAACTGATAAAGATAGACTGTATTTAGGCACTGAAGGTGTTGAAGTTCCAGAGCTTGTTCTTGGCTGTAGATTTACAGGTAGTTTGACATCGTAATTTGAAACTCTTGCAAAGTCTCCCAAAGCTTCTAATATAATACCTCTGTTAATAACTCCAATTTCTGAATTTGCATTCAATTTATCGACTACAGAATATGGTGAAACCAATATGTTTATATTGTCTAGATCTTTATGGATATTCAGCTCATCCACTTTGCTTGAACCCGTTATTTCTATATCGGCTGCTACTTTAACATCAATACTATTAAAACTACCTTCAAATTCTACTATTTGACCAGGAGCAACTCTTATAATCTCTACTTTCCCAAAACTGTTAGCATTGAGTCTTTCTCCTTGGAGCTTTACGGATGAGTACAGATGTGTTTCGTTAATAGTCGTATTCCCTTGTGCTACTATTCTAATCTTTCCATCTTTTTTTATTACTAGTAAGTTTGTTAGAGATGAATTTTTGATTATGATTGAGTTATCTCCGCCACCGTTAACTATAGTTTCTCCCATTACAGTAATATTGTCTAAGGTAACATCTCCTTCTCCTATCCCTTCTGCTAAGTATAAGTCTCCATCAATTATCATATTTTGAAGGGTGATATCTTGGACTGATACCGTTACATTTCCCTTTACTTCTAATACTTCTTCATCTACGCTTGGTCCGTATACACCTGACTCATTGTAAATGATTCCAAATATATTATTCAATACCTTGACTGATTCTGCTCTTGTAATGTAGTTTGATGCTTTCAATGTATGATCTTTATATCCTGAAAGATAGCCTTTTTGTACTGCCAGCTGAAGTGCAGTTTTACTCCAATCAGGAGTATTTTGAGTATCATTAAATTTTTCTAGGCTTTCTAATTCCGTTGCCTTTAGGTGTATTAAATTTTGCAATATAACAGCAACTTCCTGCCTTGAAATATTTTCGTCAGCTCTGAAGGTGTTGTCTTCATAGCCTGATATGTATTCTCCATGTATTGCTTTTCTTAAATCCTTGTAATACCAATCACTTTCCTCTACATCATCGAAGGAAATTTCTTCCTCAACTTGAATATTGATTACATTATTGATCAGTGTAATAAATTCAGCTCTTGTGATGTTGTTGTTAGGTTTAAATGTGCCATCTCCATAGCCACTGATTAGACCTTTCACATTCCATTCTTCAATTTCCGTTTTTGCCCAATGGTTTTGGATGTCTGTGAACGACTGCCCAAAGACTTCTAGACCAAATCCCCCAAACATTGAAAAAATCATAACAAATGTTAATAGCCAACTTAAAATCTTCTTACTCATCCCTTGATCCTCCTAATTATGTTTATACATTGCACTTCGTTATCTATTATATAATTTTTCAACATTTAAAAGTTGTATTTGAGTCATTTGTCAATGACAATTACTTGGCATGAATCGTGACAAAAAAAAGACCTTTCGGTCTTATCAATAAATGCCTTATGTAATTCATCAATATTAGCATCAACATGTTCAATTTGTTGGCAAGATGGGTGTAATCTTAATAATCATATCATCGTTTTCTCCTGGAACGCCTCTTCCATCCCTATTATTCGTTGCTATATATAATGAACCTTCATAATAGACAATAGTTCTAATGCGCCCATAGTCTCTAAAAAGCTCCTCTTGTCTAATAAAACCTCCCTCATCATCTAAATCAACTCTCATAATCATGTTGCCTCTTAAGCCTGCTACATATAAAGGTGTTTAATCCAGGTTGTCCCACGATATAAAAGCTATTCCCGAAGGAGCTAGTGTGAAGTCAGAATAGCAAGAAACTGGATCTTCATACTGCGAATCACCTTCAAGACAAGTCACAATTGGCCATCCATAATTCTTGCCTGGCAATATCAGATTTACTTCATCCTGACTATTAGGTCCATGATCGCTTGCAAATAAGTCTCCGCTAAAAGGATGCCACGATAAACCTTGTGGATTACGCAATCCATAGGCGTACACAGGGCTGTCCTCAAATGGGTTATCCTCAGGTATCGTACCATCTGGGTTAATCCTTAAGATTTTGCCCGCTAATGAATTAACATCTTGAGAAAGATTAGAATCCTGAGCATCACCTGTGGTAATATATAGCTTTCCATCAGGACCAAATTTCAACCTTCCACCATTATGGAATCTTGCTCCTGGAATTTCGTTTAAAATATATGTCTCATCCGTAAGGGTGTTTTCTTCAAGGGTAAACCGTGAAACCCTGTTATATATTTGATTCCCTGATGCGTATGTGTAATACAGAAAAAGCTGGCCATTATCTTTAAAATCAGGACTTATAGCTAACCCCAAGAGACCACCTTCTCCTATATGTTCAACATCATGTATTGTATATTTTTCTTCACTATCTAGCATAACAACTCTTCCAGGTCTCTCAGTTACTAGAAATCTTCCATCAGGCAAGGGGGATATTTCCCATGGGATTTCCAATCCTTCTCCAATTATTTCAATTTCATAATCTAAGTCCTCTGTAGAAAACAAAATCTCTTCACTGCTACTAGTATTATCTGTTGTCTCTGTCTCTTCATTCGTACTCTGCTCCTCTGTGTCAGTCTCATTATTGTCTTCTGTGCTCTCCGCATCTGTTGAACTGGGGTTATAATCCGGAGCAAAAATAGTTCTTGCTAGAATAAAATCTAGCCCTCCAAATTGCCAAAACACAACTAAAACAACCAAAATTATTGGTAGTATTATCCATTTCTTACTCATTGATATAGTCCTCCTGTTTTAATTGTATCATATTAACAGTTTAGTTTTTTAAATCTTCAATTAGCATCTTCATTTCTTCAATTTCTTTACGTTGTGCCTCTATTATTTTATCAGCCAGTTCACGAACTCTTGGATCGGATATCTGGGCGCGCCCACTAGTTAATATCGCAATGGAGTGATGTGGTATCATGGCTTCCATATAGTCAACATCATCTATTAGAGCTTGACTACGAATCAAGAATAGTGAAATACTGAATACAGCTATACTCCCTACAACGATTCCTATATTTATCTTCTTGTTTTTGAGCATATTTGTCATAAATGCTAGCATAATAATAGCCATTGATGCACCCATTAACAATGCCATGTAAGCCCTAGTCTCATTGAAAAATACATGTTCAAACTCAAATGTAGTCCAATAGGTAAATAAAAACATGACAATAGTGGATGTTAAAATCATACCGGCAAATCTTACATAGTTTTTCATTATACTTACCTCCTATTACACTGCTACAAAAGTTCCCCTGAGTTCTGAACTCAGTGGGTTATTCTTAATTAGATATTTCTGCATGGCTTCTATAACTCGTTCTGACCTATCTTCACGATTGCGTCCATACTTTTTAGGAACTCCTTGCGATGTGACAAAAGCTGCTGTGTAGTATCGCTCAGGATTCACCTCTTCATTTCCAATAAAAAGCTTTTGAATACGGTGCCCCGGTGGATTCTCTATCTTAAAATAGACATATAAGCCAAGACAGCGTTTGACATAACCACCCATCTGCTGATAGGGATTACACGAAAACGTTCTTTCAAGGTTTTCCTCCAACATATCCAACAGTTCTTGTCCATTAATCTCTGTGGTTGAAATCGGTGGATTCACGGGTATTATGTTGTGCAGGTCATTCAATGTGATCTCGCCAGGAATTATCGGGGCCCCGTAACGCCAACCGTTTGAGAATGCTAATTGCGCCCCGGTATTTTCAAGTAAAACTTGCAAGAGAAAATTGTCCATTGTGGTTTCCAGTGTAGTAGCTCGATTAAGCGCTGTTTCTGTCATGCCAACAACCGTAGACAACTCCTTTTTATAGGGCTCTAACACTTGGCGTATAATATCCTCTACCTCGGAATCGGGAGTTATAGAAGCTTCAACCTCAATCAATCGGTGCCGGTAATCAACAATCTTTTTACCCTCTAATTCCAGATCCAAATGCCCCAAGAATGATCCGTGGCAGCCTGATTGTATAACCAGTGTCTACCTTGAATGACTGGCTGATAAAGACGGTTGTGTGTATGCCCACTCAGGCAAACATCAACTCCAGATACTTCTGACAAAAGCTTCATATCCTGAGGAAATCCCAGATGTGAGACTAAAATGATAAGATCAGCCTTCTCTTCAGTACGCACCTTATCAATGATTGCAGGAAGTTCTTTGTGACCTATTGTGAATTCTATCCCTTCACTGAAAGAAGGTGGCATGGTTTTATCTATGATATTTGAAGCTACACCAATTAGGCCAATCCTTAGTCCACCAATCTCTTTCAT
>JAHRFV010000216.1 GCA_019084435.1 Dethiosulfatibacter sp. | reverse complement strand
TGTTGTCAAGGTCGATATTAACGGTCAAGATGAAGAATGGCTAGTGATGTTTAAGAATGAGACCCATAACCATCCCACAGAAATAGAACCCTTCGGCGGGGCGGCTACCTGTCTAGGGGGTGCCATTCGGGATCCCTTGTCTGGTCGAACCTATGTTTACCAAGCTATGCGCGTGACAGGAAGCGGTGATCCAAGAGCAAAACTAGAGGATACTCTACCTGG
Source organism: Dethiosulfatibacter sp. (assembly GCA_019084435.1). The sequence goes on along the minus strand of JAHRFV010000216.1, from coordinate 8,539 downwards.
AAAACTACCTCAGAGAAAGATTACGAGGGGCGCAGCTTCTGGTTATAGTTCCTATGGAAATCAAATTGGGCTGGCCACCGGACAAGTAACGGAGTTCTATGATGAAGGATTTGTGGCTAAACGTATGGAAATTGGGGCCGTCATTGCCGCCGCTCCTCGCCAAAACGTCGTACGCGAAGCCCCCGAACCTGGGGACATTATCGTACTCGTCGGTGGAAGGACGGGCCGAGACGGATGCGGGGGCGCGACCGGTTCTTCTAAGGAACACACCACGGAGTCCTTACTTACCTGCGGAGCAGAAGTTCAAAAAGGAAATCCTCCTACCGAACGGAAAATTCAAAAGAGTTTTTAGTAACCTCACCCGTACTGACAAAAGAGATTGAGTTGAAAATTAGGGAAAAATTGGGTTTTGGAATCAAGAAAAAAATAATAGTCGAAAAAGAAGAGCAGTGATGCTCTTTTTTCACGTCCAGGTCTAAAGTTCGTGTGGGATATCCGGGAAAATCAAATTTCTTGATTCCAAAACCCAATTTTTCCCTAATTTTCAACTCAATCTCTTTTGTCAGTTCGGGTGAGGTTTCTAAAAACTCTTTTGAATTTTCCCTTCCCTGTCCTAATCTGGTTTCACCATAGCTGTACCATGCGCCAGCTTTATTGACTATATCATTTTCCACACCAAGATCCAATATGCATCCTTCATTGGATATACCCTTGCCATAAATTATATCAAACTCAGCTGTCTTGAAAGGTGAAGCCACTTTATTCTTGACCACTTTAATCTTTGTTCGGTTTCCAACCATCTCAGTTCCCTTTTTCAAAGTCTCTGTTCTTCGGACATCCAACCTCACAGATGCGTAAAACTTCAGGGCACGACCACCTGTAGTGGTTTCAGGGTTACCGAACATAACACCTATTTTTTCCCTGAGTTGATTGATAAAAATAACGCTTGTATTGGATTTTTTGATAGCGCCTGACAGTTTTCTTAAAGCCTGAGACATCAATCTTGCCTGCAAGCCCATATGACTGTCTCCCATTTCTCCTTCAAGCTCTGCTCTCGGGACCAAAGCTGCTACAGAGTCTATAACAATAACATCTACTGCATTGCTCCTTACAAGGGCTTCTGCAATCTCCAATGCCTGCTCGCCTGTGTCAGGCTGAGAAACAATCAGATCATCTATTCTTACACCAAGATTTTTAGCATAAGCCGGATCCAGAGCGTTTTCTGCATCTATAAATGCTGCAATTCCACCATTCTTTTGGGATTCAGCAATAACATGCAGCGCCACAGTCGTCTTACCTGAAGATTCAGGCCCGAATATTTCAACAATTCTACCTTTTGGAAGGCCTCCTATTCCCAAAGCAATATCTAAAGGCAAAGCACCTGTAGAGATAGCCTCTACATTCAATACGCTGTCTTCGCCTAATCTCATAATTGATCCTTTTCCAAATTGCCTCTCGATTTGAACAATTGCTAAGTCTAGAGCTTTTTCTTTTTCCATTTTTTTACCGCCTTTTATGATTTAGAACATTTGTTCTCTTTATTATAGAGTATATTGATGTTGATGTCAAATACTACTTCAGAACTGATTTATTCTCCACTATGTAGATGGTGCCCGACAGCAGGGTCAATACAACTGTGATTGCCCATAATACTGTTGTCACAATCCATAAGTCAATTGGTAGTCCAGCATTGAGGAATAAGACCAGTATGATGGTAATCATCTGAAATATGGTTTTCATCTTGCCCCAATTATTAGCTGCTAATGTAATTCCCTTGGATGCCGCTAATGTCCTGAATCCTGTTATGATCAATTCTCTAGCTATGATGACCATCGCTACCCATGAATTGATCAAACCAAGCTCTACAAAACATATCAATGAGGCTGTAACAAGCAGTTTGTCAGCCAGTGGATCCATGAATTTTCCAAAATCGGTTATCAGTTTGTATTTTCTGGCTATGTAGCCATCCAATGTATCCGTCAGCGATGCAACAACATATATGACAAGGGCAATTATCGGTGCATATCTGATGTTATCTGCCATTAGAAAAAACATGAAAAAGGGAATGAATAAAACTCTTATTATAGTCAGTTTATTTGGAAGATTCATCGCATACTCCTATAAGATCATATTCAATGTAATCTGAAACTTTTACTGTCACCACATCACCTGGGTTTAACGGCCTTAAGCTTTCGAAATAAATGACGCCGTCAATATCCGGGGAATCCATATATGTTCTTCCCATATATTGGTTTTCATCTATCAAAGAATCAACAATGCATTCAATGCTGCTACCGATTAATTCTTTGTTCTTATTGAAAGTGATGGTCTGCTGTATCATCATTAATTCGTCTCTTCGTAATTCTTTAGTTTCTTCAGAGATCTTACCCGTGAGTTTGTAAGCTGGTGTGTCTTCTTCTTCAGAATACGCAAAAACGCCAAGTCTATCAAAGTTAGTAGCTTCTACAAATTTTTTCAACTCCAGATATTGATCTTCTGTTTCTCCAGGAAATCCTACAATCAGTGTCGTTCTAATAGTCGCATCAGGTATCTTTGCTCTTATTCTTTCAATAAGACCAATAATCTCAGCCTTATTGGTTTTTCGATTCATTCTTTTCAATACTTTGTCATTTATGTGCTGAATAGGTATCTCGAAATAATTCAACAATTTTTTGTTTGATGCAAACTCTTCCAAGAGGTCATCATAAAAGTCTTCCGGATAAATGTAATGCACCCTAATCCATTTTACACCTGCAATTTCAAAAATCTCCTTCAATAACTGATGCAGCATTTTCTTACCATAAAGATCAATACCATACTTGCTTGTGTCCTGGGCTATGATAATTATTTCGCTTATTCCCTGTTTAGTTAGAGCAGTTACTTCTTCCAAAATATTTTCGATTCTTCTGCTTCTGTGTCTACCTCTAACACTCGGTATGATACAGTACGTGCAACGATTATCGCATCCTTCTGATACCTTGACGTAAGCATAGTAATCACTCTCGGTCAATACCCTGGGTATATGCTCGGCAATTTCGCGAGATGGATCCTCTATATTGACTTTTGACTCTTTTTTGAGGATATCAATGATTTCATCATAATTGGACGTGCCTATAAACATGTCTATTTCAGGGATTTCCTTGACCAATTCATCAGCATATCGTTGTGACAGGCATCCTGCCAACACGATTGTTTTTATGATTCCTTCTTTTTTCAACTCTACTGCTTCAAATATTGAAGCGATTGATTCTTCTTTCGCATCGTTGATAAAGGTGCAGGTGTTGATTATAACAACATCGCTTTCTTCAATGTTTGATTCAATTGTATATTCTGATTGCAGGAGTCCCAACATGTACTCGGTATCAACCGTGTTTTTTGAGCATCCCAAAGTAATAATATGTATTTTTTCCATATGTCTCCTAAAAATTCAATTCTTCCAGTTCCTCAGCATTTATCAGCACTTTTCTAGGTTTACTGCCTTCATGAGGTCCAACTATCCCTATTTCCTCCAGTTGATCAATAATCCTTGCTGCCCTGGAGTAGCCTACCTTTAATTTTCGCTGCATATACGATACCGATGCCTGGCCTTCCATAACGACCATCTCTGCGGCTCTTTGCAGGTACTCATCATAATCATTGTCCTTGTTGATTTGAACATTTATTATTTCTTCCTCAACTTCATTATCTTCGGCAGTGTACTTCTGATTCTTGATAAAAGCTATTATGCGCCTAACCTCTTCATCACTCACAAATACGCCTTGTATTCTGATATGTTTGTTTGTACCAACAGGGTGATAGAGCAAATCGCCTTTCCCAAGCAGTTTTTCTGCACCGCTGGAATCCAGAATTGTTCTGGAGTCAATATATGAAGAAACTGAAAAAGCAATTCTGGATGAAATATTGGCTTTAATGGTTCCTGTAATGACATCTACCGAAGGTCTTTGGGTCGCTATAACAAGATGAATTCCTGCTGCCCTAGCCAATTGTGCCAGCCTTGTAATGCTATCTTCAACCTCTCCTGCTGCTACCATCATCAGGTCTGCAAGCTCATCTATCACTATGACTATCTTAGGAATAATTTCTTCTTTTTTATTTTCAATCCTTTTCTTGTTGTTGTATGATGTTATATCCCTAACACTATTTTGTGCGAATATATCGTATCGGTTGGACATTTCCTGTACTGCCCATCCAAGGGCGTTAGCTGCTTTTCTCGGATCTGTGACCACAGGTATCAACAGATGCGGAAGTCCATTGTAGATGTTAAGCTCAACCACTTTTGGATCAATTAATATCAGCTTGATATCATCAGGCTTGGCTCTAAAAAGTATACTCATCAACAGCGCATTGATACAGACACTTTTTCCTGAGCCTGTAGCCCCGGCTATGAGAAGATGTGGCATGCTTGCGATATCAGCCACCATATTTTTTCCGGCAATATCTTTTCCAATAGCAAAAGGAATAGAAATGGTATCATCCTTGTATTCTTTCGACACAATCAATTCCTTCAAAAACACATCTGACTTGTTATTGTTGGGAACCTCGATTCCCACTGCTGCTTTCCCCGGTATTGGCGCTTCGATTCTGACATCAGACTTAGCTAGGTTTAAAGCGATATCTTTTGAAAGATTTGTAATTCTACTGACTTTAACACCCGGTGCGGGCTGCAGTTCATATCTTGTAATTGTAGGACCCCTGTTGATTTGAACCAGCTTACAATCTATACCAAAGCTTTTCAGTGTTTTCAGAAGGATGTCCGCGCTCTCAATCGCTTCTCGCTTCTCGTTTGTAATGTTGCTATGAACATTGTCATCGAGAAGGCTTATATCCGGTAACCTATATGCATCATTCTTTGCCTGCAGATTGGCTTTCAGTTTAACTTCTTCGAAGGTATCATCTTTTTGTTTCAATGGTTTTTCCGGTTTTTCAACCTTGACAGGATGGATATTATCATCCTTTTTTTCATGAAACTCATGGGTTCTATCTGGTTCTGATGGTTTTTTCGATGACACATCCATGTCAAAAACTCTTTGCTTATTAACTTCACCTTTTACATTGTAATCATTATAGGAATAATCTTTTACCTGGCTTTTTTCAACTTTTGTTTCAACGGTAGCTTGTTTCTTTCTCTTTTTCTCACTCTTATCCTCAATGAAAACAAATTCATAGATTGATTTAAATAGGGTCTGGAAAAAAGCTTTTGTTCGGTTGAAAAATGTGCTGGACATCAAGTAAGCGCTCTTTTGAGTTATTAAGATGAGACAAATGAGTATTACAGCGCCATTGACTATAAGAGAACCAACTCTACCCAATAAGAACACCAATACATAGGACACAAAGCCTCCGATTATTCCACCACCGGAAATCTGTGAGTCAAGACTACCTTTGATAAAATAATCCGCCACAGTTTTCAAATCTCTTACAGAAAAAATATTGGATTCAATAACAACAGTATCCGTAATCGTCAGTATTGAAATAATACATATGAATATCACCAATGCGAACTTGACATTGGATGCCTTCTGTTGCTTCATGTAATTTACAAAATAAAGAAGTCCGATGACCAAAAACAAATATGGCACTAAGATATAGCCTTTGCCTGATAAGACTTTAAGAAAACGTGTCAGATAACCAAATATCAGACCCGTTTCGTAACGCCTGGAAACAAAAAACAACAATGCAATGACAATGTAAACAACACCCTTCACCTCATTCAGCAATCTGTCATTCATCCTTGATGTTTTTGCAGCAGGTTTTCTTTTGCTGGTTTTTGTAGTCTTTCCTTTAGTTGTTTTGCCGGTTTTGTTACTCAATATCTCACCCTCTTACGGAATCAATTTGATCATAGGAAGAAAATTGTTAATAGTCCTAATGCGAATACATATATTGAAAAGTAATATAACTTGCCCTTTTTAATTAGATTCATCATAATCCCTATTGAAAGAATACCTGCTGTAAATGCAGCCAACATGCCAATAAAAAGATTGGCATTAATGGCTATTTTAGCAGTGTTAATAGAAATCGTCTCTAAAATTGCTGCTCCGAAAATAGCCGGAATGGATAATAGAAATGAAAACCGTGCTGCTTCCTCTCTATCTAGACCCATAAACAAAGCACCCACTATAGTCGATCCCGATCTGGATATACCTGGGGCAATCGCCATACCCTGAAACACACCTATTAATATAGCTTTCGAATAAGATATGTTCGACAAATCGAAATTTCTCTTACCAATCTTTTCTGATAACAACAGTAAAATGCCTGTCAATATCAATGCATATCCGACAAATTTCAAATCGGTATATAAGAAATCGAATAGATCGCTGAAAGCGAGTCCAATGAAGACTGTTGGGATAGTAGCGATAACAATCAACAAAACCATTCTTTCGTAGAGGTCAAATTTTACATTTTGCCGTTTGGCAATCTTTGTGATAAGACTGAAAAATGAAAAAAACAATCTGATGATGTCTTTTCTAAAATAAATGATGACTGCAATCAAAGTACTAAAATGCAGCATTACACTATAAAAAAGATTCCCCTCTTCTATACCGAATAGGTTGCCCAATATGGCAAGATGTCCTGAACTACTGACTGGTAGAAACTCTGTCAATCCTTGGACCAAACCTAAAATAATTCCTTCTAATAAAGTCATAACCCCTCCAGTTTGATTATATCACAAACTTCCAATGAATATCAATTCAGACCGGTATGTCCAAAGCCTCCTGATCCTCTTTCCGAGGATTCGATTACTTTCACTTCCCTGACTTCAGCCATCTCGACTTTGGCAAATATCATCTGAGCTATTCGGTCACCCTTATTGATTTCAAAATCCTCATTGCCTAGGTTAATCAGTATCACCTTGATTTCACCTCTATAATCACTGTCAATGGTTCCTATACCATTAACCAGACTTATGCCATGTTTGATAGCCAATCCGCTTCTTGCTCTAACCTGTGCTTCAAATCCTCTAGGAATCTCTAAGGAGATGCCTGTCGGCACCAGATATCTCTCCAAAGGCTTTAAAACGATAGTTTCTTCTACATTAGCCCTCAAATCCATTCCTGATGACCCTTCCGTCTCATACTTAGGTAAATCAAACTCATTGTTTTTAAGAATCTTAACAAACATGCCAATCCTCCTTAATACATTTTAAATAAATTATCTATTTCCTTATTATCATCAATATTGCCAGTGAATGCAATATTAAAGTCACTTTCCTTAAATAACATTTTCGAAACATCTAGGACATCTCCATAAACAACCTTCTCTATTTTAGGAATGATGTCTTCAGGTTGGATCGTTTCGTTGTAGAACAATTCCCTCCTACCCAATACGGTCATTCTATTCGATGTGTTTTCAAGGCTTAGTATGTAGTTGCCTTTAATCTGCGATTTTGCTCTCTCAAACTCAGATACTGAGATATCTCCTTTTCTGAAGCTATCAATCTCAGATTTGATCTGTTGAAGTGCCTCTTCAACATTCTCCTCTTTCAGAGCTGAGTATATACCGAACAACCCTGACATTTTATAGCTGGAATGAAATGAGTAGATGCTGTACACTAGACCGCTTTTTTCCCTGATGTTCTGAAACAACCTTGAACTCATGCTTCCGCCTAAGACATTGTTTAGAATATTGGTTGAATAATAGTGAGGGCTATTTCTTTCAAATCCCTTCACGCCAATGCAAAAATGCAGCTGTTCTATATTTTTATGAACACCTTGCTTATTGGCGGTGTATTCAAATGATTTTGGCGTTTCTGTAATCTTAATCGTCTTTCTGAAATTACTGAAATATTTGTTGCACAGCTGCTTCACCTCAGCAAGGGTTGTGTTGCCCACTATTGATATGACTACATTATCAGAGGTGTAATAGTTATCCATATAATCATCTATGGTCTGTCTGTTTATCCCATTGACAGATTGGATGTCTCCAAGAATCGGATATGAAATTGCATTACCTTCAAAGGATATCTTAGTCAGCAACTCATGTACATAATCTTCTGGAGAGTCTTCATACATAAGTATTTCCTCAAGTATTACTTTCTTTTCTTTCTCCAGCTCCTCTTCATCAAAAACGGAGTTGAAAATCATATCTGATAGTATCTCTAAAGATTTATCAAAGAAATATGAAGCAACCTTTGTATAATAACCGGTGCATTCTTTTGTAGTAAAGGCATTAATTTGTCCACCCATGCTGTCTATTTCCTCTGCTATGTCGAATGCGCTTCTATTTTTGGTGCCTTTAAAAAGCATATGCTCAATCATATGAGATATGCCATTGTTAATTGTCGTTTCATTTATAGAACCTGCTCCTACCCAAATACCGGTTGAAACAGATTTGACATGGTCTATTTTCTCGAAAACAATTCGTAAGCCGTTGTCCATTATTATTTTGTGTATCATTTATCCTCCTGAATATAAAGAAATCCCTCTTAAAGAGGGATTTAAGTCCATGATTATTTATCGGTGTCTGTCTCTTTAAGAGCGTCTTTCCTTGATAATTTAATTTTTCCTTGCTTATCTATTCCTATGACTTTAACAAG